>CALKOE010000316.1 GCA_938091985.1 uncultured Acidimicrobiales bacterium
AGGGGCAGGGCATCGCAACCGCGTTGCTTGTGCACCTGCTGTCTGCCGCGCGCGACCACGGGTCGACTGCCGCAACGCTCGAAGTCCGCTCGGCCGACCAGCGTCCCCAGCGCCTCTACGCCAGGTTCGGGTTCCGGCCGGCCGGGGTGCGCCGCAGCTACTACCAGGAGCCTGCCGATGACGGCATCGTCATGTGGCTCCACGATCTCGACGGCCCCGATGTCGCCGACCGGCTGTCGGAGCTTGGCATCCCCTCGGTCGTCGCCGAAGTGAGAGGTACGACATGAATTCTTCCCCTGGCCGTGATGTGATCCTCGGGATCGAGACGAGTTGCGACGAGACGGCCGCGGCCGTCGTGTCGCGCGCCACCGACGTTCGCTCGAGCGTCGTCTCGAGCCAGGTCGAGATCCATGCGAAGTACGGCGGCGTCGTGCCCGAGGTCGCAAGTCGCGCCCACGTCGAGACGATCATGCCCGTCGTGGAGGAAGCGCTCGAGTTGTCCGGCGTCGACCGCTCGGGCATTCAGGCTGTTGCGGCCACCCACGGCCCCGGCCTGGTTGGCGCCTTGCTGGTCGGCGTGTCGGCGGCCAAGGCGATGGCGTTGGTCTGGGATGTGCCGTTCGTGGCGGTGAACCATCTCGAGGCCCACCTCTATGCCGCCTTTCTCGAGGAACCCGATCTCGAGATGCCGTTGGTGATCGTCCTTGTGTCGGGCGGCCACACGATGCTCATCTTGATGGAGGATCATCTTCACTATCGAGTGCTCGGTGCGACGGTCGACGATGCCGCGGGCGAAGCCTTCGACAAGGTGGCTCGGTTCATGGAACTCGGGTACCCGGGTGGGCCGATCATCGATCGTCTGAGCGCCGAGGGAGATCCGGCCGCCATCGCGTTCCCCCGAGCAATGCTCCACGACGGCTGGAACTTCTCGTTCAGCGGGGTGAAGACATCGGTCGTCAACCATGTGCGCAAGAACCCCGACGTCGCTGTTGCGGATGTGGCTGCGTCGTTCCAGGAAGCCGTGGCCGATGTCTTGGTGATCAAGGCCCGCCGTGCGGCGCGAGAGTTCGGGGCGAAGGGTCTCTGCCTCGCCGGCGGAGTCGCAGCCAACTCGCGGCTGCGAGAGAAGATGGCCGCGGCGGCCGCCGACGATGGCCTGCGAGCGTTTCTGCCGAGCCGAGCCATGTGCACCGACAACGCGGCAATGGTGGCGGCGGCCGGCTGGTGGCGGCTACAGGCAGATGGGCCCTCGCCGCTCGATATCGGCGCCGATCCCTCGCTTCGGCTCCCCGTGGCCTGAATTCCGCGAAATTCTCCGCGATCTGCAGTTGTCCGCACCGTGTGCCGGTCGTATCGTTAGCACTCGGCACATCAGAGTGCTAATGACTTCCCACTACCAACAGTGGGTTCCGTCAACTACCGATCTCGGAGGATCGAATGAGCTTGCAGCCCCTCGAGGACCGCATCGTGGTCCGCTCCAACGAAGCTGAGTCCACCACGGCCAGCGGCCTTGTCATCCCTGACACCGCCCAGGAAAAGCCCCAGCAGGGTGAAGTCATTGCCGTCGGCCCCGGCCGTCGTTCTGACACCACCGGCGAGATCATCCCCGTCGACGTGAGCGTCGGCGACACGGTCGTCTACAGCAAGTACGGCGGCACGGAAATCACGGCCGAGGGTGAAGAACTCCTCATCCTCAACGCCCGCGACGTGCTCGCCAAGATCGGCTGAGGTAACTACACATGTCAAAAGAACTGAAGTTCAACGAAGACGCGCGCCGTCGCCTCGAAGCTGGCGTCAACAAGCTGGCTGACGCCGTCAAGGTCACGATCGGCCCGAAGGGTCGCAACGTCGTCCTCGACAAGAAGTTCGGCGCACCGACGATCACCAACGATGGTGTGTCCATCGCTCGCGAGATCGAGCTCGAGGATCACTTCGAGAACATGGGCGCCCAGCTGGTGAAGGAGGTGGCCACCAAGACCAACGACATCGCTGGTGATGGCACCACCACCGCCACCGTGCTGGCGCAGGCTCTCGTTCGTGAAGGCCTCCGCAACGTCGCCGCCGGCGCCAACCCCATGGGCCTCAAGAAGGGCATGGAGAAGGCAGTCGCTGCAGCGGTCGACAACCTCGCCAGTCAGGCCGTGCAGGTCGACGACAGCAAGGACAAGATCGCTCAGGTCGCGTCGATCTCGGCCGCCGACACCGCCATTGGCGAGGTCATCGCCGAGGCCATCGACAAGGTCGGCAAGGACGGTGTGCTCACCGTTGAGGAGTCCAACACCTTCGGTATGGATCTCGACTTCGTCGAGGGCATGCAGTTCGACAAGGGCTACCTCTCGCCGTACTTCGTGAGCGACCCCGAACGCCAGGAAGCAGTGCTCGACGAGCCCTACATCCTGTTCAACCAGGGCAAGATCTCCAACGTCCAGGAACTCCTCCCGGTCCTCGAGAAGGTCATGCAGTCGGGCAAGCCGCTGCTGATCATCGCCGAAGACATCGAGGGTGAAGCCCTGGCCACGTTGGTCGTCAACAAGATCCGTGGCACCTTCAACTCCGTGTCCGTCAAGGCCCCTGGCTTCGGCGAGCGTCGCAAGGCAATGCTGCAGGACATGGCGATCCTCACCGGTGGTCAGGTCATCGCGGAAGAGGTTGGGCTCAAGCTCGACACTGCCGACATGAGCCTGCTCGGTCAGGCCCGCAAGATCGTCGTCACCAAGGACGACACCACCATCGTCGAGGGTGCTGGCGACAGCGCTGAGGTCGAGGGTCGGGTCAACCAGATCAAGGCTGAGATCGACAACACCGACTCCGACTGGGATCGCGAGAAGCTCCAGGAGCGTCTTGCGAAGCTGGCCGGCGGCGTTGCCGTCGTCCAGGTTGGCGCGGCCACCGAGGTCGAGCTCAAGGAAAAGAAGCACCGCATCGAAGACGCCGTTTCGGCGACTCGTGCTGCGATCGAGGAGGGCATCGTCGCCGGTGGCGGCACTGCGCTGCTCCGCTCGCGTGCAGCCGTTTCCGAGATCATCGGCTCGCTCGAGGGTGACGAGGCAACTGGTGCTCGCATCATCCACGCCGCACTCGAGGCTCCGGCCAAGCTCATCGCGGCCAACGCTGGCCACGAGGGTGCCGTCATCGTGCAGAAGGTGGAGGCCGCCTCAGGGTCCGAAGGCTTCAACGCTGCCACTGGCGAGATGGTCGACCTCATTGAGGCCGGCGTCATCGACCCGGTCAAG
>CALKOE010000317.1 GCA_938091985.1 uncultured Acidimicrobiales bacterium
CAGAAGGCCGGGAGTTCGAATCTCTCCGGGCGCGCCAACGAGTCCGCCTCCACCTCGGTGGGGGCGCTCTCATTTTTGGGTCTAGCGTCCGCACACATGGATCTCGTTCCCACCGTCGACATTCGCAGCCCGTCCACCGTCTCACTCGACGCACTCGACGCCGCGTGTGCGGACCACGGATTCTTCCTCCTCGAGGGCCACGGCCTCGACGACCTGATCGAGCGCACCTGGGACGCGACACGCCGCTTCTTCGATTCTGACACCGCGAACAAGGAAGCCATTCGGCGCAATCCCGAGGCGATGCTCGGCTGGTACGACCGGGAGCTCACCAAGCGCAAGCGTGATCACAAAGAAGTGTTCGACTTCATCGACCCAGAGATCCCCCAAGATCGCAGCCCAAATCGCTGGCCGGAAGCGCCCAACGACTTCCGCCAGACGATGCACGACTTCTTCGACGGCTTCGCCGGTCTCGCCGCCGACACGCTCGAACTCGTCCAGGCGACGCTCGGTCTGACCGCGGAGGTCGCCGCCGGCCACCCCAGCCAACGCACCACCAGCACGGTCCGCCTCAACCACTACCCGGTCGGCGACCCTGTCCCCGCGGGTGACCGAGACGGCCTCAACCCGCTGGGCGATGTCGCGCTCGGCCACCACACCGACCCGGGAGTGTTGACCCTGCTGCTCCAGGACAACACCGGCGGACTCCAGGCCGAGTCGAGCGAACACGGCTGGATCGATGTCGAACCTCGCCCCGGCACCATCGTGGTCAACCTCGCCGACACCATGCAGGTGTGGACGAACGACCGTTACAAGGCCGCAGTGCACCGGGTGGTTCCAATGACCGAGCAAAGCCGCTTCTCCATCCCGTACTTCTCGAACCCTCCTCGGGATTGTGTGATCGAGCCGATCGCCGAGCTGGCTCACCCTGGACCGCGATACCGCTCGTTCACCTGGAAGGAGTTCATCCGGGGCCGAGCCGAAGACAACTTCGCCGACTACGGCGTGGACGACATCCAGATCGGCCACTTCGCCCTCGACCCGACGTCACAAGGAGCCACAGGATGACAACCGTCACGACGCAGCTCGGCGAGATCGAAGGCCGCGACCGCAACGGGTGGCAGGAGTTTCTGGGCGTCCGCTACGCCGAGGCCCCGGTCGGGCGACGGCGCTTCGCTCCCCCTGTGCCGGTCACCGGTTGGGACGGCGTCTACGACGCAACGGCCTACGGCACGGCCGCTCCACAAGCGGCTCGGCCCGAGGGAGGCCCGCTCCCCGGCCGCGACCTGCACTGCGACGAAGACTGCCTCTTTCTCAACGTGTTCACCCCAGCCGCTGACGCTGCCCGCCGACCCGTGCTGTTCTGGATTCACGGTGGCGCCTACACCGCCGGGTCGGGCGACGCCTACCACGGCGGGTCGTTTGCCACGACCGGCGACATCGTGGTGGTCACCATCAACTATCGCCTCGGTGCTCTGGGGTTCATGGAACTCGGTCACCTCGATCCAGCCCTCACCGGCTCGCAGAACAACGGCATTCGTGACCAGGTTGCGGCCCTTCAGTGGGTCCAGGACCACATCGAACACTTCGGCGGTGACCCGGACCAGGTCACGATCTGTGGTGAGTCAGCCGGTGCCGGCTCGGTGGCCGCGATTCTCGGCACACCGGTCGCCGACAAGCTCTACCACCGGGTGATCGCGCAGAGCGCCCCGGTCTCGTTCGCCCCGACCTCAACCGATCACGCCGACCTCATTGTCGCCGAGATCGGTGGGGGCATCGATGGCCTGCGGGCCGCGACACCACAGCAGCTGCTCGACGCTCAGGTCGCCGTCGCCGAGGCGCAGGCCGTCGATCGCGAACCGATGTTGATCGGCGGCGGCCGAGGCGGGCTCCGACCGGCGCTCGACTCCCACACCGTCACCCGTCACCCGGTGGATGCTGTGCGCGACCTTGGTCCTCTTGCGAAGCCGCTCCTGCTCGGCACCAATACCGACGAAGGCACGCTGTTTGGGTTCTACCTCACCGGCGAGGTGACCGACGAGCAGCTCCAGACCGCGGTTGCCGAGCACAGCGACGACCCCGACGAAGTGATCGCAACGTACCGCGCCGCACACCCCGGCGAGAGCAATCGCCGCCTCATGGTGCACATGTTGACCGACACGATGTTTCGCACCGGCTCACTCCAACTCGCCAGCTCTCAGGTGGAGGCCGGCGGAGACGTGTGGCTCTACCACTTCACATGGGCGAGCCAGGGATTCGGCGGTCGGCTCGGAGCGATGCATGCGCTGGAGATCCCGTTTGTCTGGAACGGCGACCTCGACGCGTGGGCGGCGGTCATGGGCGAGGGACAGCCGTGGCCCGACGATCTCGCCGAGCGCATGCACCACGCGTGGATCGGGTTCATCCGCGATGGCGACCCGAGCCATCCCGGAATCGGCGAGTGGCCGAACTACGACACGACGCGACGCCCGACCATGGAGTTCGGTGTCACCAGCGGGATCCTCGAAGACCCCGCCGGCGACAAGCGCACCGTTTGGACGTGACTCAAATGACGACGATCAATCTCGGCACGATCGTGCTCGAACCCAACCGCTGGTTCGGAGTCACGAACGACCAATGGGCCACCACCAAGATCAGCGGATGGCTCGACCAGGTCGCGGCGGCCGGGTTTGACGGCATCGAGCTGTGGGAGCCCCACTTTCGCGACGCAGACGACGATGAACGCCAGGCAATCCTCGATCATCTGCTCCCCATCAACGTCTACAACTCCTATGTCGGATTCGACGATGACGACGACGCTGAACGCCAGGCCGCGGCCAGGCAGATCATGCTCACCGCCGCGCCGAAGGTGAAGTGGAACACCGGCGCCGAGCGCGAGGAGGACTCACCGGGTGTGTATGCAGATCGACTCCGTCGCTTCGCAGAAGCGCTGCCCGGGGTCGAGCTCGTGTGTGAGTGCCACGACGGTTCAGCAATGGACGACCCGTCTGTCGCGGCCGGCGTTCTCGAGGCCGGCAGCAACGCCCTCTTCCACACCCACGACGATCTCGACCTCATTCGGGCGAAGTTCGATGCCTACGGCTCACGGATCACCCACGTCCACGTCAACCACCTCTTCACCGGATCACCGAAGCTCGGCGACATCCGCGACGAACTCGCTACAAAGATCGACCTGGCTCGCGGGCTCGGCTTCGAGGGCACTTGGACGCTGGAGTTCGTCCACGGCACCGGCGGAGACCAGGACCAGCCCGAGGCGATGATGGCGCAGGCTGCCGAAGATCTCGCGGTGCTCCGCGAACTGCTCGACTAGGTGGCCAAACACGGTCTTCATCTACGTGTTGAGACGCGGGACTGCGAGTGCCAAGATGACCGCTTGCAGCAGAACCACATGTCCAGCGCGCGTCGCGTGGGAGCGACCGCACTGGCGATGATGTTCGCGACCTTGCTTCTGACCGCGGCGCCCGCCCAGGCTCAGGAAGAGGACACCGCTTCGACGATTCGCGGCACCCTCGAGACGATCGACAACGAGTCCCGCGTCCCCATCGGAGGCGTCACCATCACCGTGTCGCTCGACGGCGTCGAGGTGGGGACGGCCGTCTCCGGGCCCGACGGCGACTGGGAAGTGCAAATTCCGGCAGCCGGTTCCTACGACGTGGAACTCGACGTGACCACGCTGCCGGAAGGCGTGAGCCCGACCGATCCGGACCGAATGGCGTTGCCGGACGTCGCTGTCCGCGACGGGCAGAACAAGTCGGTGCGGTTCAACCTCGGCTCCGGCATCTCGTCGGGCATCAGCGACCTCGACCGATTCCTGGACCTCGTGGTGTTGGGACTCAAGCTCGGCGCCATCATCGCTCTCGCCGCGGTCGGCCTTTCGATCGTGTTCGGGGTCACCGGGCTCGTGAATTTCGCGCACGGGGAGTTCGTCACGTTCGGGGCAGTACTGGCGTTCTTCTTCCACACCGCCGACAGCGGTCCTGGGTGGGGCCTCATCGCTGCTGCGATCCCGGCTGTGCTCCTCACGGCCCTCTTCGCCGGAACACAAGAGCTCACACTCTGGCGACCCCTCCGTCGCCGCCGTACCGGCTCGATCGCGATGCTCGTCATCTCGATCGGGCTCTCCTTCGCTGTGCGCAACGTCATCCTCATCGTGCTGGGCGGCGAACCCGAAAGCTACGAAGACTTCGTGATTCAGGAGCCGACGTCGATCCTCGGCATCGACGTCGTCCCGAAGAACCTCGTGATCATCGGTGCCTCAGTGGTCATCCTGGGCGGTGTCGGGCTGTTCCTGCGCTACACCCAGGCGGGAATCGCCGTGCGCGCCGTTGCCGACAACAAGGACCTCGCGGAGAGTTCCGGTATCGATGTCAACCGGGTCATCATGGTCGCGTGGCTGATGGGCGGCGTTCTGGCCGGCCTCTCGGGCGTGTTTCTCGGGGTATCCGAGAAGGTCGAGTGGAACATGGGATTCCGCATCC
>CALKOE010000318.1 GCA_938091985.1 uncultured Acidimicrobiales bacterium
ACACAGAGGTCGCAGTGGATGCAGCGCAGGTAGTTGATCTCGTAGACGTAGCCGAAGCGTTCGCCGGGCGAGGTCGGCTCTTCAGGATCGTTGTCGGCGCCGCGCACATAGATGCACTTGGCCGGGCATACGCCAGCGCAGAGTTCGCAGCCGATGCACTTCTCCATGCCGTCTTCGTAGCGATTGAGCACGTGACGGCCGTGAAGCCGCTCGGTCTTCTCCCGCTTGTCGTCGCGGGCGCCCTCTGGGGCCTTCCCGCCGCGATAGTCGACGGTGACAGTCTTGCCGGTATCGGACCCCTTGAAGAAGGCCTTCTTGAAGGTGACGGCGAATCCTCTGAAGTAATCGGAGATGTCAGCCATGGTCGATCCCCTCTCGTTCGAGGCGTTCTTGACGGGCGGTCCGCACGGCCGCGTTCAGCAAGCCCGCCAACACGATGCACACGGCCATGAAGCCGAACACGAAGCCGGCGATCTGCTGCCATTCCCAATCGCGGTCGTTGCCGACCTGGAGTCCGGCGAGAAGCAGGAACCACGCGAGTGCCAACGGGATCAGGATCTTCCAACCGAGATCCATGAGCTGGTCGTAACGGAACCGGGGAAGCGTGGCCCGCACCCAGACCAGAGCCCAGAGGAACACCATCGTCTTGGCAAAGAACCAGACGATTCCCCAGATCCAGGCCGGACCGAAGAGCGCAGGACCGGCGGGGCCGCCGAGGAAGAGCGTGACCGCGATCGCCGACATGGTGATCTGGTTCATGAACTCAGCGAGGAAGAACAGGGCGAAACGAATCGATGAGTACTCGGTGTGGAAACCACCGACGAGTTCCTGCTCGGCCTCGACGAGGTCGAACGGCGGATGGTTGAGCTCAGCCGTGCCGGCAATGAGGAAGATGATGAACGGCACGAGGCCGGTGACGATCAGATTCCAGTTGGGAACGAAGCCCCAGAAACCCTCGCCGGCCTGCTGGGCGACGATCTCGTGGGTCGAAAGCGAACCGTTGATCAGCACCACAGCGGCGATGGCGAGACCGAGCGCCGCTTCGTAGGACACCATCTGCGCCGTCGCACGCACCGAACCGAGCAGCGGGTATTTCGAACCCGATGACCAGCCGGCCAGCATGATGCCGTAGATCGCCAACGACGACATGGCGAGGAAGAAGAGAATCCCAACCGGCGGATCGGCCACCTGCAGGAACGTGGTGTTGTCCCCCCAGCCGACCACCCCGGTCTGGGTGGTGCCGTCGGCGATGACCCGGGTTTCGTTGAAGTCGCCGCCCAAGGGCACGATCGCGAACACGAGGAACGCCGGCACCAGGGAGAGATAGGGCGCGAGCTTGAAGACGAACCGATCGGACTTCTCCGGGATCAGGTCTTCCTTCATGAAGAGCTTGATGCCGTCGGCCAGGCTCTGCAGGATGCCCCACTTGCCGGCCACACTCGGACCGATGCGGTTCTGGAAGTCGGCGATGACCTTGCGCAGGAACCAGATGTTGAGCATCACCGCGACGAGCAGGAACACGAAGGCCACAAGGACCTTCACGAGCACCCATCCGACGTCGCCGATGTCGACGCCGTCGGTGAAGAGCGGATCGAGGCCGAGAATCATGGCCGCTCCACCCGAACCTCCGTGACCGAAGCCGAAGCATCGATCAGCGTGTTGGCCGCCCAGCCGTCGACCGAGAACGGGATGGCTGCCGAACCGGCGGGCACGCCCGCATCGGAAGCGACGGGAGCGAGGAGATGGCCGCGGGCCGCCTCGACCTTCACGATGGTGCCCGAGTCGACGCCGAGCTTGTCGAAGTCGACGGGGTTGAGACGAACCTGGATCGAGCGAGCCAGTCCGGCGCTGGCCGGGCTGTAGCGAAGGGCCACCCCGTCGTCGTACATACGGCGAGTGGCAACGAGACGCAGCGAGTAGGCGTCGTTTGCCGGGCTCGCAGCGGGGGGAGCGACCGGCGCTGCGATGTCGCCGCTGCCACTGATGAGCACGCCGTCGACCCGGCCGGCTTCGAGTGCCTCTTCGGTGAGATCTCCGTGAACCGCTGAGACAGCGGCCAGCTCGGCGCGAATCTGCTCGGGCGAGTCGAGGCCGAGATCGTTGCCGAGGCGCAGAGCCAGCTCAGCCGCGATCATCCAGTCGGGACGGGAGGTACCGGCGGGGGTGACCTTCTGCTCGCAGACGCTGACGCGTCCTTCGAGGTTGGTGAACGTTCCGCTGGTCTCCGTGGGGGCAGCCGCAGCGAGCACGACATCGGCGAATCGCACCGTGGAGTCGCTCGGCAACATCTCGACCGAGATCACGGTGCGGGCGCCGGAAAGGCCGGCATCGGCGAGATCGAAGTCGGGCATGTCGTTGATGGGGTCGCAGCCGAGGAGAACGAGCACGTCGATCTCACCGGCCTTCGCTGCGGCGAGGATGCCGGCGGCGTCGTGACCTGGTGTCGACGGGACCGAGGGCCAGGCGTCGGAGAAGCGGGCGGCGCCGGCGTCGAGAGTGGAGCGGCCCGGGAGCAGACCCGGCGAGAGTCCGTTGTCGAGAGCGCCGTGCACGTTGCCGCGGCGAAGGGCCGAGAGAAACGACACGTCGTCGAGCTTGGCAAACGCGTGAGCAGCAGCGACGGCGGCCGCAGAGGACTCGGCGAGGCAGGCTCGGCCGAGCACGACGGTGACCGGACCGGAGATCGATGCAGCCGCGGCAGCGATGGCAGCGGCCTCGATCCCACCGCCGGCGATTGCCTCACCGGAGGTGGCGGCGACGAGTGCGGCGGCGACGTCGCCGGCTTCGCCGGGACGCGGGTGCAAGGAGTGCGCAGCGATGCCACTGAGCCCGCCGCGATGGGGGGTGAGCTCGATCAGCGTGGCGCCGTCTTCGACCACGGCGTGGCGGAGCCGCAAGTAGAGGGCGCCGAGTTCTTCCTTCGGGTCGGGCCCGACGAGGATGATGGTGCCGCCAGGACGACAGGCGTCGTCGATCGTTGCCCGGGGAAGACCGAGCACGATCTCGGGCGGAAGGCCGTCGCCGAGCTGCGCATCGACATGATCGGTGCCGATCACGCCCTTCATGAGCTTGGCCCAGGCGTATTGCGCCTCGTTGGTCATCCGAGCGCCACCGAGCACAGCCACCCGGCTGGGGTCGGCGTCGCGGAGTGCCTCGACCGTTTGGTTGAGCGCCCCGGCCCAACCGGTCGACACGAGATCGCCGGTCACGGAATCGCGCACCATCGGCGCGGTGAGGCGCGCCTCAGAGTTGATCGCCTCGAATGCGAAGCGCTCCTTGTCGGACAGCCAGCCCCAGTTGACCGGGTCGGCATCGACACCCAGGAGCCGGAGCACCTGGTTACGAGACGACTGCACGGTGATGCGCGAGCCGACGGAGTCGACCCAGGCGGTCGAGATCGTCTCTTCGAGATCCCAGGGACGCGCCTTGAAGCGGTAGGGCTTCGCAGTGAGGGCACCGACCGGGCAGATCTGCACGGTGTTGCCCGAGAAGTACGACGCGAAGGGTTCGTCGGGGAAGGTGTTGACCTGGGTGTTGTTGCC
>CALKOE010000319.1 GCA_938091985.1 uncultured Acidimicrobiales bacterium
CCACGTGAGATGACATCGAGCGTCGCGAGTTCCTTGGCCAACACGGTGGGATTTCGGAAGTCGTTGGCAAGCACCAGCGTGGCCAGTCGGATGCGCTCCGTGGCCATGGCCGCCGCCGTGAGCGCGACGAGTGGGGCACAGCCGTCATCGAGGTGATCGCTGATCGCCACGGTGTCGTAGCCGAGTTCCTCGGCCCGCACCGCCAACGCGACCACATCGTGCGGATCGGTCAGCGCGCCGCCGGACACGCCGAAGCGGAAGGGGTGGGTCATGGCCGGAATCTAGCCAGTGTCGGCCGAACCGGTGCCGGTTTACCCGCTGTTCAGCTCGGTGAACGAACGGTTCACCTCGTCACCCCTTGCCGGCCAAACCCGATTCGTAGGTTGCCGACATGCTCAACAAACCACCCACGCCACGCTCTCTGTTCACCGTCACGCTGCTCGTTCTTCTCAGCCTCGTCGCCGCGGCCTGCGGAGACGACACCGACACGGACGCCGCCGCCTCGACCGAACTCGCAGGCGAGTATCTCGTCTCGGGGTCATCCACCGTGTTTCCGATCGTGCAGCGGCAGGCCGAGGAGTTCGCTGTCATTGCCCCAGGCGTGGCGATCACTGTCGAGGGCCCGGGCTCGGGTGACGGGGCCAAGAAGTTCTGCTCCGGCGAGGCGATGATCGCCAACGCGTCGCGGCTCTTCAAGGATGAGGAGATCGAGATCTGCGAGGCCAACGGGATCGAGTTCATCGAGCTCCGCCGAGGAATCGACGGGATCTCCGTGATCACGTCGTCGTCCAACGATGCCGTTGCGTGCGTGTCGTTCAACGACCTCTATGCGTTGCTGTCCGAAGAGGCATTCGGATTCGAGAACTGGGCCGATGCCAATGCGCTCACCGCTGAGTGGGAGGGCACGACGTTCCCTGATGCGGCGCTCGACGTGTTCGCTCCGGGCGAGGAGTCTGGCACCTATGACTCCTTCGGCGAGATCGTGATCGAGTCGGTTGTGAAGGGCAAGACCGGGCTCGACCCGGAGGCCCGTGAGTTCGTCGAGACCCTTCGCCCCGACTACGCCGCCAACTCGAACGACAACGTCATCATCGAGGGGATCAGCGCCAGCCAGTACTCGCTCGGCTGGGTCGGCTACGCCTTTGCCCAGCAAGCCGCCGATGCCGGTGAGGTGTCGCTCCTGCAGGTCAGCACCGAAGACGGTGGAGAGTGCGTGACTCCCACGCCCGAGACCATCGCCGATGCCTCGTTCCCGATCGCTCGCTTCCTCTACACCTACGTCAACGTGAACGCCGCGGCGAACGAGCCAGCGGTTGCCGCGTTCGTCGACTACATGCTGAGTGACGCCGGCCTCGAGGCGGTGACCGCCGCCGGCTATGTCGATCTCGCAGGGTCGGACCAGGCGCTCGCTCAGGCGATCTGGGAGAACCGCACCCCCGGTCGGAGCTGGGGCTGATCGCGGCGCCCGCCGCGCGGCGTCAGTCGTCGATGTCGGTCTGGCCGTCGTCGAGGTAGCCCTGGTGCTGCAGAGGCTCGGTGGCGGTGGTGACCACGCCCCCGACGTTGGCGACGATGCGCTTCCAGTAGCGGTAGAGAATCGCTCGGGGAACGACCTCGTGGCCGGGGAGGTCGGAGTGCATGCAGTCGCGGATCTTCGATTCGAGCTCTCCCCGCAACACGTCGGCTCGCTCCCGGAAGGCCGCCGCGTCGTCGAGGTCGGCGCCGGACAGGAAGTCGGCGGCTTCGCCCATCATTTCGGAGATGGTGCGACGGATGCGGGTGAGTTCGGCGGAATCGGCGCCGGAGGACAGGTCGATGCCCTCTTCGGCGAGATCGAGAATGTTCTTTGCCTGGTCGCCGATGCGCTCGATCTTCTTGATGAGCAGCGTGTAGCCGAGGACCTCGCCGATGTCGTCGCTGCCCTGCACCGAGACGTGGACCACGAGTTCACCGCGCAGTTGCTGTTCGGTTCGGTTGATGCGCTCGTCGGTCGCCCGGATGTCGTCGGCGACGGTGTGCACGTCGGCACCGCTGAGCACGGCTGCCGACGCGAGGTCGAAGCTGTGACGGGCGTCGGCCAACATCGAGACGGTGCGGGCAGTGATGGCTTCGAGGCCGCCGCTCTCACCTCGACGGAAGAATGACATGACCATGATGAGTCGCCTTTCAGCGGAAGATGGCGACGCCGACGAGCGGCACCACGATGAAAACGATTACCACGTAGGCCAGGGCGAGCGCTTGGCGTGAGACAGCGATCTCCGCGAGTCCCTGCGCGAGACGAATCGGAATCTCGCGGACCTTGGCGATCGGGTAGAGGACCACGATCGCCGAGATGTTGAACAGCGTGTGGACCAGTCCGACCGTCAGCGCGTTTGAATTGGCGGCGGCGAGCGCCGCCAGAAGCGCAGTGATCGTGGTGCCGACGTTTGCGCCGAGCGTGACCGGATAGATGTTGTGGATGCTCACCACGCCGGCTGCGGCCAGCGGCACCATGATCGATGTGGTGATGCTCGACGATTGCACGGCCACGGTGATGACGATGCCGAGGAGGATGGCGACAGTGCCGCCCCCCTTGCCGAGCATGGCGTTGAGGCTGCGTTCGATGCGGTCGGCGACGAGGCGGCGCATGTTCTTCGTGATGAACGTGAGTGCCATCAGCACGATGACGAGACCCAGGAGCACCATGATCGTGCCGAGCACGTTGGTCTCGGCGCCGAAGTCGGCGACAAGATCCTTGATCCAGCCGACGGGTTCCTTCACCCATTTCTTGATCGGGCTGTCCCATTCGACCCCGGCGGAGCCAACCAGTTGCTCGCTGATCCATTCGGCCGCTCCGGAGAGCCAGCCCGTGATCAGCTCGAGTGGGAGCAAGATGGCCACGGCAAGGACGTTGAAGAAGTCGTGGACCGTTGCGGCGGCGAACGCCCTCTTGAATTCTTCCGACTGACGGATCGAGCCGAGCGACACGAGCGTGTTGGTGACCGTGGTGCCGATGTTGGCGCCCATG
>CALKOE010000320.1 GCA_938091985.1 uncultured Acidimicrobiales bacterium
CCGGACACCGTGTAGTGATCGAGAATGTCGTCGGTGATCAGTCCGACCATGCCGGCGAGGTCGCCCTCGCGCTGCTTGGCGTGGAGCTGATCCGAGAGTCCGTCGAACCCGTGGGTTTCGAACACCGGCGAGTAGGTCCGGGTCGAGCCGTAGAACGCGATCATCTGGCGCGCGTGCTCGCGGGTCTCGGAGAGTTCCTCGTCGGTGTCGCCGACCGGTGTCATGACCGGGATCTCAAACGTCACATCGGCGAGGTCGCGGCCGGCACGGGCAACGCCTTCCTCCACCTGAGGACGCTGGCGTTGTGTGATGAACTCTGCGGAGTTGAAGGGATGGATGTGGATGCCGTCGCAGACTTCGCCTGCCATCCGGCTCATCCACGGCAGCACGGCTGACACGAAGATGGCCGGGTCGGGTGCATCGATCGGTCCGGGTGACCACTGGGCCGGGAGCAACGAGAAGTTGTAGTACTCGCCTTCGAAGCTCAGCTTCTCTTCGCCGCGGAACGCGGAGAAGATCGCCTGGATCGACTGCACGTATTCCTTCATGCGGGGGCCGGGTGGCGCGTACTCAGCGGAGTATCGACGCTCGATGTGGGCCTTCACTTGGGTGCCGAGGCCGAGCGTGAACCTGCCGTCGGTAGCGTCGGCGAGCTCCCACGCTGTGGACGCCGTGATCATGGGGCTTCTGGGGAAGGCGACGGCGACGGCGGTGCCGAGGCCGAGACGCTCGGTTGCCAATCCGGCCGCGGCCGCGGACAAGTAGGCCGTCCGCCCGGACTCCGTGAGCCACATCGTGCTGAAGCCGGCATCTTCGACTGCCTTGGCGTGGCGTTGCATCGCTTTCAGCTCCATCGAGCCGGACATGATGTCGAGTTCCATCGGTTCTCCTCTGCGCGGTGCCGCGTCCAGACGACGCCGGGGCCGCTGGCCAAGGTAGTGCGGACCTGTTCGAGGAGCCTCAACTCGCAGGGTCGACCGCCGATCGGGAAGGCATCTCCGTTCAAGGCCCACCGGTGTCTTCTCATTCGCCGGACGACGACTCTCGCCTTGCTGGACCTGTCGCGCACGAGCCCCTGGCTGTGGTCGACCGGGTCGGGCGGGTCCTCGCCCGCTTCGATGGTGAGGATCACGAGACGGGCTACGCCGAGGCGCTTCGGCTCGTGGCCGAGGGGTTCTCTGCGACCTGGAGCGTTGTCCTCAGATTCGAAGATGACGGTGCGCACATCGTCGGAATGTGGGCCGATGGTCGCTACGTACGCGACCCCCAGGTGCGCCTCGAAAATGATCTGCTCCCGGCCGATGCGCCGCTGCGTTCGCAGCGCGAGCCGTTGGTACTGGCTCCCGAAGCGCTCGGCGAGGAAGTCGGCCGGATGCTGCGAAGTAGAGGGGCGAACCAGTCGTTGCTCGTCGCGCCGATCAGTGACGCCGGAGCGGTGAAGGGTGCAGTTGCGCTCCTTTGCCCTGATGCCGGCGACTACCAGCGCGACGATGTTGTCGCGGTCCAACTCTGCGGAGAGCTTCTCTGGCGCCATATGCGGCACCACGAGTCGCAGAGGGAACTCCACGAGCGGGCGGAGATTGCGGAGATCCTCGCCCATGTCGGGGGTCGTCTCCACGAGGGTGGCATCGCCGAGTCGAGGGACCTGCTGTCCGAGGTGTTCCAAGCGGTCGCCGAGCACGTCGGTGCTGACGTTGTCGTCGCCTACGAACGCACCGGCCGCTCGGCAGTGTCGCTCATTCAATGGAACGCCGGCGAGGAGACCACGGCGCCCGCGCTGCTCGAGTTCACCGACGAACAGTGGGACCGGTTCGAAGCCGCTCCGGTGGACTGGAGCGAGCTGGTCGTCGATCCGCTGGTCGACGGTCTGGTCGACACATTCCGGGCGGGCTTGGTGCTCCCCGGGATGGAGAACGGGCGACTTGTGGGCCTCTTTGTCGTGGCCTCGCGTGACAACCGGCCCTATAGCGAGGCCCACGTCGAGCTGATCACCTCCGCAGTGCGACTGCTCGGACAGTTCCGGGTTCGCATGGGAGAAGAGCTCGCGCTGGTCCGCCGCGGGGTGGTTGAGCAGTGCCGCAGTGAGATCGCTGAGGCGTTCATCAACTCGCCTTCATCGGCGATCGACGAGACGGTGTCGGTCGCGATGCGGCGCATCGGTTCGGTGTTCGGCGCTCGGCGCGTTCGCTGGGTCGAGATGGACGCGCAGGGGTCGTCAGCCACGCTCGCCATCGAGTGGTCCGATGGGAGCCGTCCGGCCGCTCCGGTCGACTTCGCCGTCGACCAACCTCGTTCGCTGGATCTCAACCAACTTCGTGAACCGTTCGTCCTCAATCCGAGGCAGGTGGCCGATCACTGTGGCGTCGACACCCCCTCACCGACCCTTGTAGTGCCGTGCGTGGTGGGCGACCGGATCAAGGCAATGCTGACTCTGACTGGCGACGGAGCGTCGGCGGAACTTCCGCCCGACGAACGCCGCGTGCTGACCGACCTTGCCGGACTCGTTCTTCAGGCGCGCCAGCGCGCGCAACAGGAACTGGAAGCCGAGTACCGCAAGACTCTCGATGATCTCCAGCTTCGATTGGCCCGTCGCTTTCTGGATCGCAAGGTCGTGGAAGACGGGCCGGTCCTCGACTGGGTTCTCGAAGAACTCGGCGAAACTCTGGGCTGCGACCTGATCGCGTTTGCCGAGTACGTCGGAACTGAAGACGGTGAGATGCACTGGTGGTCGCGAGGGTCTGCCCCCGCCGAGGTTGCGACCACCCTGATCGCGCAGAGCGATGCCTTCGCCATGCACTTCGCCAAGTGCCTCGAATCCGGCGAGCCGCTGGCGACGCGGAGTCGCATGCTTCCCGACGAGATGCGGGAGACGGCAGAAGCGGTCAGCAAGAGCGAATTCTCGATGGTGGTGGTTCCCTTCCGCGCCCCGGGCGTGGCCTTGCTGCTCGGGGTTTGCAGTTTGCGTGACCGCGAGTGGCGCGCGGTCGAGACCGCGCTGCTGCAGCGCGTCATCGCGCAGATGCGGCAGTTCATCGATGTCGTTGCAGGTCGTGCCCGACTCGAGTTCGAGGCAAGCCACGATGCCCTCACCGGTCTGGCCAATCGTCGTCGATTGGCCCAGGAGTTCGAACGACTGGTCGAGGGAGATGGACGAGCCGCGGTGCTCATGATCGATGTCGACCGCTTCAAGGTCGTCAACGACTCACTCGGTCACAGCGCCGGCGATGCCGTGCTCGTGGCGATCGCCGATCGAATCCGGATGTCGATTCGCGACGGCGACATCGTCGGCCGGTTCGGGGGCGACGAGTTCGCGGTCATGATCGACGATGCCGTGAGCGACCTCGAGCTGGCAGCGACCGCAGACCGCTTGATCGGTGTCATCCGTGAGCCGATCGTGGTGGGCGGCACGACCGTGATCCCAACCTGCAGCATCGGCATCGCCGTGGCCAGCAGGGGTGACGACGTGGAAGCGGTGCTGCGCCATGCCGATGCCGCGCTCTACGACGCGAAGGCGAAGGGGCGAGACCGCTACGAGTTCTTCGACGACACGCACCGACAGATTCTCTCCGAGCGGCTTCATCTCGAGACTGCCCTCCGCCAGGGTGTCATCGATGGGCAGTTCGTCCCGTGGTTCCAGCCGGAGTACGACCTGATCACCGGGGAGATCGTCGGCGTCGAGGCGCTCGTACGGTGGAACCACCCGACGGAAGGCGTGTTGGACGCCTCTCGGTTCATCGACACGGCTGAGGAGATCGGGCTCGCTCCCGAGCTGAGCCGAATGGTGCTGCACAGCAGTTTCGAGACGCTCCGAGCCTGGATGGACGACGGCTTCGAAACACGAATGCGAGTCAACATCGCCGCTGCGCAACTCCAATCGCGGGAGTTGGCGGCTCAGATCGCCGAGGCGCTCGCTACACACACGATTCCGCCAGATCGTCTCTGCGTCGAGATCACCGAGCGATCGCTCATGCTCGATCCGGCCAGCGCGATCGAGACGCTCGGCGAGGTCCGGGCGCTGGGCGTGGAGGTCGCGGTCGACGATTTCGGGACCGGCTTCAGCTCACTCGCCCGCCTCAAGGATCTCCCGGTCGACACACTCAAGATCGACCGGTCGTTCGTCTCCGGAATCGTCTCGAGTGCGACCGACCGCGAGATCGTGCGAACGATCATCTGGCTCAGCCGCGGCCTCGGACTCGACGTCGTCGCCGAGGGCGTCGAGCAGAGCGAACAGGTGGAGCTGCTTCTCGAGCTGGGCTGCCGTCGGGCGCAGGGTTGGCTCTGGTCGCCCGCCGTTCGCGCCGCCGAAGTGCCTCGCCTTGCTCGCGTGTGAATACTCTGTAGGGGAATCTCACAACCCGTGAGGCGCACATGATCCAGGAGGGCACCGTGGAGCCGACCGACATCTCGGACCAGACCAAGGCCGACGAGACCGCCGACACCTCGGTGATCGACGCTGTCGAACTCGTCGAAGAAGAACTGCTCGTCGAGGAAATCTCCATCGACGGAATGTGCGGCGTCTACTAGTCCGGTGGACTTCGACGCCAGCCGGCCCTACCGGCTGCACGAACGTGTGGCGCTGCGCCCCGAACCGTTCGGTGCACTTGCGTACCACTACG
>CALKOE010000321.1 GCA_938091985.1 uncultured Acidimicrobiales bacterium
TCTTGACGATCTGCTGACCAGGATTGAGGGCACCGGAGAGCTCCTCGCCGAGCGCTCGGTCGCGGATGCGGCCGGTGAGATTCTTCGCGACGTCGAGGTTGACGTCGGCTTCGAGGAGTGCGCGGCGAATCTCGCGCATGGCTTCGTCGACATCGTCGGCGGTGAGCTTCCCCGGCCACGAAGGCCTTTGAAGATGTTGTCGAATCGATCGGTGAGCGTCTCGAACATGGTCGGGTCAGGCTAGCGGCCCGACCTCAGGTGACGGACACCACCCGGGTAGCGTCTCCAGCGATGTCTCTCACGCCCCGCCAGATGCTCATCCTGTTGGTCATGATCGTCGGGTTCGGCGTGGCCGCCTATGTCGTCAGCCGCGACAGCGACGGCCTCCCCGAGATCGACACCGCAGCTTGGTGCTCGGGCGCCGAGGGCCTCACCGGATTCGGTCCCGTCTTTCGCGGCGATGTCGACGATGCCTCGGTCGAGGAACTCGACGCAATCAAGGAAGCCCTCTTCGACATCGAGAATGCCGCGCCCTACGAGTTGCGCCCCGGCATCGCGCCGCTCGCCGACTTCCTCATCATCGCCAAGCAGGCCAGAGGCGACCTCGACTGGTCGGCGGCATTCGCCTCGGCCCGAGCCGACGTCGACGTGGCAGTTGTCGATCAGGCCCTGGCCGATCTCGATACCGAGATGAGTCTCTGCGGCCTCGACCTCGGCTGACCTCAGCGCAGATCGACCCGCTGTCGTGCCACACGCGTTGGTCACCTCATCGGACACGAGAAGTTCGCCAGGCCCGGCGACGAACCGGCTCGGCGGGCGTCGTCGATCGCTTCCACATCCGTCGATGCCTTCTGTGAAGCACCAACCGCTCACGTCGACGGGCCCGCCGCTGACGTTGCGGAGCTCGAGAAACCCGCGACCCCGATGGCGGGTCAGTCGAACAGTGCGTCGACGAACTCGTCAGCGTCGAATTCGACCAGATCGTTGATGCCCTCGCCGAGGCCGACAAGCTTCACAGGCACCCCGAGCTCGGAGTGGATGGCGATGACGATGCCACCCTTGGCGGAGCCGTCGAGCTTGGTGAGCACCACGCCGGTGACGTTGACCGCCTCGGTGAACGTTGCCGCCTGCGACATGCCGTTCTGACCGGTGGTTGCGTCGATCACGAGCAATGTCTCGGTGACCGTTCCCGCTCCCTTCTCGGCGACGCGGCGGACCTTGCTCAGCTCTTCCATGAGGTTCGTCTTGTTCTGCAGGCGTCCGGCGGTGTCGGCCATCACGACCTCGGCTCCACGAGCCGCAGCGCGCTCGACCGCATCGAATACGACACTGCTCGGATCGGCGCCCTCGGCGCCACGAACGATGTCGACATCGCTTCGCTCGGCCCACATCGTCAACTGTTCGGCCGCCGCGGCGCGGAACGTGTCGCCGGCCGCGAGCACGAGCTTGGTGCCGGCCGCCGCCTCACGAGACGCGAGCTTGCCGATCGTGGTGGTCTTGCCCACCCCGTTCACGCCGACAAAGAGCCAGACGGCGGGGCCAGGCTCGCCACCGGCTGCGACCGGATCAGCCGAGAGGGAGCGATCGAAACCGGAGAGCCGAGTCACGATCTCAGCCTTCACGAGAGAGGGGAGCTCAGACGTGTCTTCGATGCCGTCTTCGTCGACCTTCGCTCGCACGGCATCGATGATCGAGGACGAGGTCGCAACGCCGACGTCGGCCCGAATGAGGGCCTCCTCGAGGTCATCCCAGGTTTCGCCGCTGATCTTGCCGCCGGAGAACACGGAGCCCAGGTAGCCACCGAGCGCGCTGCGCGCGGTCGACAACCGGTCGCGGAAAGTCGGTCTCGGCGCATCCTCTACGACCGGGGCATCCTCTACGACCGGGGCATCGTCGACGACGACTTCGTCGAGAACCGCCTCTGCAGCAGGTCCTGAGTCGACCGCGGTCGGCGTCGGATCCTCGATGAGGAGATCGTCGGTGCGGTCTCGGAGGAGGACAAAGGCCGAGGCGCCGATGATCACGACGGCGGCGATGGCGATAATGATTGCGAACAACATCGCAGCGGATCCTACCGCCGCCTCCGGCTGCTGTTGTGAGCCCCGGGAGGCGCTAGCTGGAGCCCAGCGTGACCAGCGTCTGGAGGCGCTCGCCCTCACGGATGAACTCGAGGTTCACCACATCGTCGGGTCGAAAGAGCCGCACTTCGGCGGCGAGCTCGATCATCGAGCTGACCAGTTCTCCGTCGAGACCCACGATGAGGTCGCCGGCTTGGAGCCCGGCCCGAGCGGCAGGATCACCCTCGACAACCGCGGTGACCAGCGCACCGACCGTGCCATCGTTGGGCGTTTCGCCGCTCACACCGAGGTAGCCGAGTTCGAGTGACTCTCCGGCAATGATTCGCTCGGCGATGAGAATGATCGTGTCGGACGGCACGGCAAATCCGATGCCGAGATTGCCGGTGCTGCCACCAGCGGTTCGAATCTGAGTGTTCATGCCGATCACGAGACCGTTGCGATCGGCCAACGCCCCGCCGGAGTTGCCGGGATTGATCGGTGCATCGGTTTGGATCATCTCGACGACGCCCGGATTGGTCGGGTCGGACCCGCCGAACTCATTGATCCGGTTGACCGCCGACACAATCCCGGCAGTGACTGATTGGTCGAGGTCGAAGGGACTTCCGATCGCCACGGCCAGCTGCCCGACTTCGACCGAGGAGGCGGGGGCGAACGACGCGGCAACCAGATCGGCCTCGGAGGGGTCGACCTGCACGACTGCAATGTCACGGGCGGAGTCGCCGCCGACGACAGTGCCGGAGATCCGGTTGCCGTTTGCGAACTGCACGACCACCGAAGTGGCATCGCCGGTGACGTGATCGTTGGTGACGATGTAGCCGTTCTCCGCGTCCCAGACGATGCCCGAGCCCTGTCCGACGTTGGTGCGAATGAGCACGACCGACGGCGAAACGGCACGGGCCACATCGGCAACCGGCTCGTTGGAGTCGGCGTCGACCAGCGGCACAACTGGCTGGACCGGGACGCTGTCGCCGCCATCGGCCGTGGGCTGCGAGCCGTTGTCGACCAGTACCGGGCCAGCGACCGTGGTGTCGTCGGTGATCGCCGAGCCGATGACGATGCCAGCAGACACGAGCGACAAGGCCATCAACACAACTGCGAGAACACCTGCCGCCACCCTCCAGCGTCGGCGCTTCGGGCCGAGAGGCGGTGGCCCGCCTGCAAACGCTGGGGGTGACGAGTTCGGTGGCCCGCCCGACGACATGCCGTCGCCGGGTCGG
>CALKOE010000322.1 GCA_938091985.1 uncultured Acidimicrobiales bacterium
GACCGCCGGACTCGGTCCGCCTGCGGCCAGAGGTTCGTCGGCCGTGTGGCCGGAGATGGGGAGTGCCCAGCTCTCCTTCGACTCCCAGGGCACCGAGAACGCCGCGATCGACGAGCAGATCGCACGGTCGCCTTGCGTCATCGTGGCCTGGACCGTTGACAACGACCGACCGGCACGGATGATGTCGACGACGATTTCGACATCGTCGAACTCAGGGCGGGCCAGATAGTGCACGGTGAGCGAGCGCAGCCCCCGGTTGGGCTCGTCGATCGAGTTGGTCATCGCCCGGGCGATGAGCGCGGCCAGGTAGCCGCCGTTCGGTCCGGCCACGATGTTCCAGCGGTCGAGCAGCGTGGTGGCGTAGCGGTGGTCGCCGAGAGCGGTGACGCTCGTGTCGGCGTCGAAGTCGGGAATCTCATCGGTCACCGAGCCAGCCTGCCGGGGTCCGTGGGATCTGCCACCCTGGGGTGATGCACGTCACCGAGGCCGACGATCGAGACCGCCCAGGCGACAGCGACATCGACATGTTCGATCTCGAGTTCGTGGCGTCGGACCTCTCGTTGGCCGGCCTGTTGCGTCTCGATATTCGTCGGGGTGCGGGCGCGACTCGCTTCCTGGCGTCGGTGCTTCGTGCCGGCGAAGACCCTGTGACGGTCCTCGACTACGACCTGCCCCTGGCCACTGGCGCATTCGAATTTCGGGCGTCGGGAGTGTGGGTCGAACTCTGTTGCGAGGAGCCACTCGACCACTGGACCGTGGGGTTGGAGGCATTCGGCCTGGCGGTCCCGGCCGGAGAGGTGGTGACCCCCGACTCCTATGGCGATCGTGTGCCGCTCGGCCTGGACCTGGATCTCGACACTGTCGCGGCACCGGAGGGCGACGCTCGCAGCTTCTCCGTCGACGTGAAGGTCCACGGCGAGATCCTGATCGCCGACGCCGCCTACGAGATCGAGGCCACCGGCGTACGCCGCCGAGTGAGTACGGGTGTCAGACCCCGAGATGTAGCGGGGGTCAGACACCCGCTACATCTGGGAGAGTTGGCGGTGGCGTGGCCGATCGAGGACGGGATGCCGAACATCGAGCGACGCGGTTGGTTCGGCGGATCGAGGCCCGGCTGGAGCTTGGTCGACTACTCGGCTGAGTAGCGCTTGCCGATCTCGGCGACCGCCAACACCACGACCACGGCGACGACCGCGAACGCGGTCGGCTGGAACCACTCATCGCCGGCCGGCCAGTCGAGGCCGGTGCCGTCTCTCGCTTCTTCGCTGTTCTCAGAGATCACCCCGACGCCGTTGGGCCAGGGCCACAGCACCCGCAGAGAGCCGAGCATCAACCCGATCAGCGCCGACATGACGAGGTTGAACCCTCGCTCCATCACCCAGCCGAGCACCGATGAGAACAACGCGAGCCCGATGATGCAGCCGAGGCCGATGAGTGCCGCGTCGGCGATGTTGCGCTCGTCGATCGTGTGGATGACCGCCGCGTACATCCCGATCATCAAGAGGATGAACGAGCCTGAGATTCCGGGGAGGATCATGGCGCAGATGGCGAGCGCTCCTGCCCCCACGAACACCAAGGGCGAGGGATCGGCGATCGGGCCTTGTTGGTAGCCGAGCAGCGCGAAGACGACCACCGCCACGGCAGCCATGACGACCCAGTTGCGGTTGATCCGCTCGGTGAGCAGGCCGAGCGCGACGACCACGGAAGCGGCGACGAGGCCGAATAAGAGGCCGGCCATGTTCTCCGGGTTCTCTTCGAGCTGGGTCTCGATGACCGACGCGAGCGCCACGACGGCGGTGCCCACGCCGAGCACCAACGGGACGAGAAACAAGAAGTCGAGTTCACGGAGACGAATCCAGAACCCACGCACGTCGCCCTTCAGCAGCGTGCCAAGGGCACGCGCCGCATCTCGGATCGAGTCGATCAGCTTCTGATAGATCCCGAGCACGAGGGCGATCGTGCCCCCCGAGACCCCGGGCACGACGTCGGCGGCACCCATCAAGAATCCTCGAACGAATTGGGCACCGGCTTTTTGGATCACGGGGGACGACAGTACCGTCAGGCCCCATGACCGACGCGGCAGCCGATTCAGCACGGGGCGAGGTCGTCCCGGTGGGCGATCTCGAATTGTGGGCCGATCTCCAAGGACCCGACGATGGTGAAGCCGTCGTTTTGATCGCTGGCGCCGATTCGCCCGGGTTCCGATGGAGCCCGGCGATCGTCGAGCCATTGGTGGCGGAGGGCTACCGCGTGCTGCGGTTCGATCATCGTGACTGCGGTCGGTCGACCCGGTTCGGCGCGAATGATGCGTACCGTCTCGACGACCTCGTGGGCGACACCTCCGGCTTGATGGACCATTTCGGAATGAGTGCGGCCCATGTCGTGGGCCGATCGATGGGCGCCATGATCGGTCAGGTGCTCGCGCTCGACCACCCCGATCGGGTCCGGTCACTCACCCTCTTCGGGTCCAGCCCAGCCCCGGGCGACGACGAGCTCGGTGGCCCAGACGACGACTTCGTCGAGGCGATGACCACGCGGCTCTTCGCCGGCCCGCCGAAGGACGAGTCTGCACAGATCGAGTGGCTCGTCGAACTCGACGAGTTCCTGTGCGGGTCGCTCTATCCGCTCGACCGTCAACGACAGGCGGCGCTCGCCGAGGCTGAAATCCGCACCGGATGGGCGGCCGAGACCGGCCATGGTGTGGCGGTCCATGCGAGTCCGGGCCGGCGTGACCGGTTAGCCCAGATCACCGCGCCGACGCTCGTCGTGCACGGCACGGCTGACCCCGTCTTCCCGCCGGCGCACGGGCGCGCACTGGCGACCGGCATCGAGGGTGCGGTCCTTGTGGAGGTCGAGGGCCTCGGGCACGAAGTCCCCGATCAGCTGATCGAGGAGTTGTGGCCGGTGCTGCAACATCACCTCCGTGAATCGGGACGCTGGCGCGAGTAACGGAGCCGAAAACGTCCAGACGAGGCGCCCCGGGGCGGGGACGCCTCGCCTGTGAAAGAAGGTCCTCGCCACACTCTCGTGCCTTGGAATCTTCTCTCTTGAACGCTTCTCCTGGCACCTTCGTAGAGGTGCGTCGGGCGCGAGAAGTTCGTGGGAGCGGTTCCGGTCACGTGTGAGCGTGGGTTCGTGTGGCGTGGTCTGGTGCACGGGTTCCGTTGGCCGGATCATGCCGTGCGGTAGTGGCGCCGTCCTTCCTTCGGGTCACCGATCTGGGCGGTGTGTCGAGGCGAGTGCGTCGAGCGGGTACCACCGACCAGATCACTGGAATGTGACGTTTGTCACCGTCGCGCCGAACCGGCACAAGGTCAAGGGGAACCTCGCGCAGTGGTCGATTGTGAACGAGCGAACGAACTGCGGTGGGTTCCTTCGGAGCGTTCTACAGTTCGGAGAATGGCGACTGCGGAAATGTCAGGGGCGACCGGGCGCGTCACCACCTTCCTGATGGGTGATCTCGTCGGCAGCACCGCGCACTGGCTCTCGTCACCCGACGAGATGGAGGCCGCGCTGCGGTTCCACGACGAGGTCGTCGCGGGCGCCGTTGCGACCAACGCCGGTGAGGTCTTCAAGCACACGGGCGACGGGTTCCTCTCCCAGTTCGATGATCCCGACGACGCGGTTGCCGCGGCCCGGCAGATCCGCACCGGCCTCGCGAGCGCCGACGAAGCGAGCGCGCCCTATCTCGCCGCCCGCCTGGCCATCGATGCGGGGTGGGCCACGCCTCGCGCCGGCGACTGGTTCGGTCCCACGGTCAACCGGGTGGCCCGCGTCACCGATCTCGCATCGACGACCGGCGCGGTGATGACGAGTGCGGCCGCGGAGATGATGCGCACCGACCACGGTGGCACCGATCTCGGTGAGGCGTCCTTGCGCAGCCATCAGGCGCCGGTGCGGCTGGTCGGGATCGATGGCGCGGCCGTGTCGGGCGCGGGCGACGTCCGACAGACGGTGCCCCGCCCCCGATCGACGTTCGTGGGCCGACACGACGAGCTCGCCCAGCTCGTGGCACTCGTCGCCGAATGCCGCCTCGTGACGGTCGTCGCCACGGGCGGCGCCGGCAAGACCCGTCTGGCGATCGAGGTGGCGGCGGCCCGGCCGGTCGCCGGATTCGTCGATCTCGTTGCCGCTCACGCGCCGCTCGAGGTCGCTCGCCAGGTGGCAGTCGGCGCCGGGATCGACATGGACGGTCTCTCCCCGTCGGCCACGGTCGACGACATCCGGGCCCAGACAGCGGCCCACATCGGCGACCACGAGCTACTCCTCGTGGTCGACAACTGTGAGCACGTCCTCGAGTCGGCCCGGCAGGAGGTAGACGGTCTTCTCGATCGGTGTGGCGGTCTCTCGATCCTCGCGACGTCGCGGGAACGGCTCGGCGCGCAGGGGGAGCACGTGTGGTCGCTGCCGTCGATGAACGTCGGTTCGGAGCTGTTCCGTGATCGTGCGGCGGCCCACGGCGTCGAGCTCGGCGATGCGCCCGACGTGACCGAGGCGGTCGACCGGATCTGCGCCCATCTCGACGGCCTTCCGTTGGCGATCGAGCTTGCGGCGGCCCGCCTGGTCGATGTCGGGTTGGGCGAGCTGCTCCGCGATCTCGACAACGTGATGGTCGGCGCGGTCGACGAGGATGTCGACGGTCTCGGTCGCGGTCGCACGATGCGCGACGTGGTGGAGATGAGCCACCGTGCGCTGCCCCTGCAGCCCGACGGCTGTTCGAGCGGGCGGCGCTGTTGGAGGGATCGTTCCGAGCCGACGATGTGCACCTTCTGGGCGACGTCGATCCGGCCGGTCTCCGGACCCTCGTGCGTGGTTCGCTCCTCGGGCAGGAGCGAGACGGGCTGGAGCTCCAGTACCGGATGCTCGAGCCGGTTCGGCAGGTCGCACGGGCCATGCTGGTGGAGCAGGGTGACTACGACGACGCGATGGACGACCTCGTGGCCGGTCTCCGCGGCGCGGCGGCGACTGAATACGGCGGCGGCTACTGGGACTGGGCGACGCTCGATCGCCTCCGGCCGCTGCTCCCCACGTTCTGGCGAGCGGCCGAGTGGCTGGAGGCCCGCGACCGCCAGCTCGACCTGCTCACCTTCGTGGGTGAGTTCTCCGGCGTCGCCAATGTCTATGCCGACTCCCGTCGGGTGACCGAGGTGATGAGCGCACGCGTCGGCCTCCTCCCCGAACTCGAACCCGCGGCCCAAGCCCATGCGCTCGTGGGCTACGCCCTCGCCGGGATCGCGGCGATGGACACCGACCACACCGTGGCCGGCGTGGTCGCCCTCTACGCGCTCGATCTCGGTGACCACCCGGCCGTTTCGTTCGCCCACCGGACCTCCGCCCTCGGTGCCATGAACCAGGCGTTCCTCGATGGTGAGGACAGTCCGTTCGCGCTCGAGATGCTCGCCCTCGCTCGCACGGTCGCGGGGGTGACCTCGAGCGCCTACGAGCGCGCCGCGGTCGAGGCGTTCGAGGGCTGGGCGCTGCTCCTCGAGGGCCGATGGTCGGAGGCCGCAGCGGCCTCGGAAGCCGGGATGCACCACGTGGCGGCCGAGAACGTCTGGCATCTCATCCTCGCCACCAACCTCGGCATGGCGCTCCTGCGGCTCGACCGCAGCCAGGAGGCCCTCGATCTCGCCCGCTCCCACCCGGACCGCGACCGCTACACCTACTGGGGCGACACGCTCGGCTATGTCGAGGCGCTTGCCCTCGCCCAGCTCGGTCGGCACGACGAGGCCGACCGCGTGCTCGCTGCCCTCATCCGCCGCGTGCTCGGGTCGACCCACTCGGGGCACCGAAGCGACCTCGTGTTGGTCGGCGCGTGGGTGGCCGTGGCCGCCGGCCGCAACGACGACGCCGTGGCGTTGCTGACTCGGTCGATCGCGACGCGCGGCCCCCACACCATGCAGTTGTGCCGCGGATTGGAGCACGCGACCGGTCGACGACCCGACCGGGTGGCGATCGCCGATCAGGTCGACCGGCTCGAGATGCCGCTCGTGGCGCTGCTCGAGGCCGAGCTGGCGCGAATCGAATCGGCGGCTACTGCTGCGACGCCAGAGAGCGGTTCTTGACCTTGGCCTTGACGTAGTCGCGGTTCATGAAGGCGATGAAGTCGAGGCTGATCTCCTTCGGGCAGGCCTCATGGCACTCGCCATGATTGGTGCACGAGCCGAAGAAGTCCTCCATCGTCTCGACCATCGCCTCGGTGCGCTTCCAACGCTCCGACTGGCCCTGGGGCAAGACGTTGAGGTGGGCGAGCTTGGCCGACGTGAACAACTGGGCTGCGGAGTTCGGACACGCAGCGACGCAAGCGCCGCAGCCGATGCAGGCGGCGGCGTCCATCGAGGAGTCGGCCACCTCCTTCGGGATCAGAATGGAGTTGGCATCCTGCGGCGTGCCGGTCGGCACCGAGATGTAGCCGCCCGCTTCCACGATGCGATCGAAAGCTCGACGATCGACCATCAGGTCCTTCAGCACCGGGAAGGCCTCGGCCTGCCAGGGCTCGATGACGATCTCGTCGCCGTCGTTGAACTTGCGCATGTGGAGCTGGCACGTCGCCGTGGCCTTCTCCGGACCGTGGGCCTGGCCGTTGATCATCACGCCACAGGTGCCGCAGATTCCTTCGCGGCAGTCGTGGCCGAACGTGACCGGCTCGACGTCGTCGGCGATCAGTCGTTCGTTGACCACATCGAGCATCTCGAGGAACGAGGCGTCCTCGGGGATGTCGTTGGCCTCGACGTCAAGGAAGGCACCCTGGGTGTGAGGGCCGTCTTGACGCCAGATCTTCAGCTTGAGGTTCAGCATCTTGCTCACTTGTAGCTCCTCTGGGTGAGCGGCACGCTCTCGAAATTCAGTTCTTCTTTGTGAAGCTCGGGCTCTGCGCCGTCGCCCTTGTGTTCCCACGCCCCGACGTAGGCGAAGTTCTCGTCGTCGCGCAGCGCCTCGCCCTCGGGGGTCTGTGACTCTTCGCGGAAGTGGCCACCGCAGCTCTCGCGGCGATGAAGTGCATCACGCACCTTGAGCTCGGCGAACTCCATGAAGTCGTCGACCCGGTTGACCTTCTCGAGCATCGTGTTGATGCCGTCGGGCGAACCGAGCACCTTGACGTTCTTGCGGAAGTCCTCGCGCAGGGCGGGAATCTCCTTGAGCGCGGTCTGCAAACCGGCCTCGTTTCGGGCCATGCCGCAGTGTTCCCAGACGATCTTGCCGAGTTCACGGTGGTAGTGCTCGACGCCGTGCGTGCCCTTGTTGGACGTCCACTGGCGTGACTTGTCGTCGACTGCCTGCACCGATTCCTTGAACACGGGATCGTCGGTGGGGACGGGCGTGTTGCCGAGCTTCGGAGCGAGGTAGTCGCCGATTGTGTAGGGCAGAACGAAGTAGCCGTCGGCCAGACCCTGCATGAGCGCCGAAGCGCCCAGACGGTTGGCGCCGTGATCGGAGAAGTTCGCTTCGCCGAGGGCGTAGAGGCCCGGCACGGTGGTCATCAGGTTGTAGTCAACCCACAGCCCACCCATCGTGTAGTGCGTGGCCGGGTAGATGCGCATCGGCGTGGAGTAGGGGTCTTCGCCGGTGATGCGCTCGTACATGTCGAAGAGGTTGCCGTAGCGCTCCTTGACGGCTTCCACGCCGTCACGCGAGATCGCGGCGGCGAAGTCGAGATAGACGCCGTTCTTGAGCGGCCCGACGCCTCGGCCCTCGTCGACGACCGTCTTCGCGTTGCGGCTCGCTACGTCGCGAGGGACGAGGTTGCCGAAGCTCGGGTACTTCTCTTCGAGGTAGTAGTACCGCTCGTCCTCAGGAATTTCGGCGGCGCCTCGGGCGTCGTCGTTGGCCTCAGGCACCCAGATGCGACCATCGTTGCGCAGCGACTCCGACATCAAGGTCAGCTTCGACTGGAACTCGTCGGCGGCGGGAATGCACGTGGGGTGGATCTGCGTGTAGCAGGGGTTGGCGAACAGGGCGCCCTTGCGATGGGCTCGCCACGCTGCGGTGACGTTGGACGCCATGGCGTTGGTCGACAGGTAGTAGACGTTGCCGTAGCCGCCGGTGGCCAGAACCACTGCGTGGGCGCTGTGTCCGTGGACTTCGCCTGTGAGCATGTCTCGGGTGACGATGCCGCAGGCTTCGCCGTCCTTCTTCACGATGTCGAGCACATCGGAGCGGTTGTAGAGCGTGACCTTGCCGGCCGCGATCTGTGCCGCAAGGGCCTGGTAGGCGCCGAGCAGCAGCTGCTGACCGGTCTGGCCGCGGGCGTAGAACGTGCGACTCACCTGAGCGCCGCCGAAGGAACGGTTGGCCAGGAGCCCGCCGTATTCCCGGGCAAAGGGCACACCCTGAGCCACGCACTGGTCGATGATGTTGACCGACACCTGGGCGAGGCGATGCACGTTGGCTTCACGCGAGCGGTAGTCGCCGCCCTTCACGGTGTCGTAGAAGAGACGGTGCACGGAGTCGCCGTCGTTGCGGTAGTTCTTCGCGGCGTTGACGCCGCCCTGCGCGGCGATCGAGTGTGCCCGCCGGGGGGAGTCGTGGAAGGTGAAAACCTTCACGTTGTAGCCCAGCTCGGCCAGAGACGCCGCGGCCGAAGCGCCGGCGAGTCCGGTGCCGACGACGATGACCTCGAACTTGCGCTTGTTGGCGGGGTTGACGAGCTTGACGGAGAACTTGTGGTTGTCCCACTTGTCGGCCATCGGGCCCTCGGGGATCTTTGCGTCGAGCGTGACCATCACTCGCCTCCTTCAGTGCTGCCGTGAGATTCAAGGACCGAGTTGCCGTCTTCGTCGACGAACCCGATCGGGTAGGCGCGATTGTCCTGATCGATGAGGCCGAACTGCACGGCCAGCGGGAAGCTCAGGTTTCCGAGCAGGATCATGGCGGCCAGTCCCTGTGCGATGCCCTTGCGCAGGGCGTTGTACTTGGGGTTGTTGATGCCCAGCGACTGAAACATCGACCAGGCGCCGTGGAAGATGTGGATGGCGAGTGCGACGTTGGCGGCGATGTAGATGAGTGCGATCGGGATGGCGCTCATCGAGCTGTAGACGTTGTTGTAGACGTCGCCACGCACCCAGTCGTCG
>CALKOE010000323.1 GCA_938091985.1 uncultured Acidimicrobiales bacterium
GTGGATCGGTCGCTGGGCCCTCGCCAGCGCATTGCTCTGCGGCCTCGCCGCGGTCGGACTGCCGTATCTCGGCGGTGCACTCACCGGGCTCAGCGCGGTAGAGATCGCGATCCGCGCCGTGAGCCTGAAGCTCGTCGCCCCGGCGATCATCGCCGGGATCATGGGCATGGGCCTCGTATCGTTCGCCACCATCCTGCGGAAGCGAGAGAATCGCCGTGTCGCCGACGAAGGTGCAGCAGCGGCGCTCGGCTACGACGAACCGCCGATGTGGCAGCAGACATCTGGGCCCGCCGCTGCGCTACCGGCACGCGCTCTCATCGATGTGAACCACCCGCTCACCAATATCTGAGCGAGACCGTTCGTCAGGAAGCGGACCGCATCGCGGCGGCCGCGCCGTGAGCGGCGAAGATCACCCGCGCTGAACGCATTCCGCCAACGGTGCCATCGAGCATCCGGTTCATCGCGTAGACCACGGTCATCTGATTCTCGACGTCGACAACAGCCATCGAACCACCCCAACCGGCCCAGAAGAGTGTGCGGTCGTTCACCCCCATCGGCATGCCTTCAGAGGGCAACCCGAACCCGATCCCGAACTTCGTCGCGAGCTCCAACACGAGATCGGTGCCGTCGGCTTGTACCTCGAAGCATCGCTCGATCGTCGCCGGTGTGAGGAGCCGGTGTCCATCGACCACCCCACCGCGAGCAAGACACGAAACGACCTTGGCGACAGAACGCGCATTGCCGTGGCCGTTGCTGGCCGGCTGTTCGAATCGCCGCCACCGATCCGTGTTGACCATCTCCGCGTGAGAGGGCTCACCACGGTCGACGCGAGCGCCGAATGAGTTCCCACCGGCGACGGAGGCCGCGATCTCGTCGGTCCGCACCTCGGCCACGCGGTCGAAGACTGCATCGGGGGTGCCGATGTGAAAGTCGGCCCCCAACGGCTCGGCGATCTCTTCGCGAAAGAACCGACCGAGTGTGCGACCATCGACGCGACGGACGATCTCTCCGAGCAGCGGTCCCTGGGTGGAGGCGTGGTAGCCAGACGCGGTGCCCGGTTCCCACCACGGCGCTTGCCCGGCCAGTCGGGCGAGGCAGAACTCGGTGTCGTACATCTGCTCTTCGGTGATCGGCTCGTCGTAGCCCGCCACGCCGGCGGTGTGGCTGAGGACATGGCGGACCAGCACGCCGTGCTTGCCCGCTGCTGCAAACTCCGGCCAATAGGTCGCCACCGGCTCGTCGACCGACAGTTCGCCGCGGTCGTGGAGCATGAGGACACAGAGAGCCGCCATCATCTTGGTGGTCGACCACACATTGACGATCGTGTCGCTCTCCCAGGGCTCGGTCTGGGCGACATCGCGGTGTCCGCCCCAGAGATCGACCACGGTCTCGTCGCCGTGGATGACAACACACGACGCCCCGAGATCGCCTTCGTCGAAGTTCGTTCGAAAGTTCTCCTCGACGCTCGCAAAGCCTGGGTCGCAGTGCCCGTGGATCTCGCTCATGTCAGTACTCCAGCCATGTGTCCGCGCTACTCCGCGCACCGCGCCCTTGTCCAGCTCAACCGAGAAGCGAGTAATCCTTCACGATCTTCTGTGCCGGCACGATCCGGCCGCGATATTCAGCCGCGTCCGGGCTTGTGCAGATCCAGGCGACCGCAGCCCCGATCGCCTCGGGAGTGCCCGCGGTGAAGTTCCCCTCGTATTGCTTCGCCCGACCCGCCGCGACCTGGCGTTCGGTGGGCACATGGCCCGGATCAACGCTGAACGCCTGGATTCCGTCGTCTCGGTGTTCGACTTCGAGCAGCGGCGCCACGCGCTCGAACGCGGCCTTGGTCATTGCGTAGCCCATCCCCCATCCGCCCTTCCCGATTCGATTCTTCGGCGTCGCATAAGCAGTGGCGGAAATCATGTTGATCACGACTCCGCCGCCGGCGGCGACCATCGACGGGAGCAACTCCTGCAGCAGGCCGATCTGGGCGAAGAGGTTGCCCTCGAAGAGCTTCGAGATCTGGTCGTCGTCGAGTTCGAGGAACTCCACCATCGCGCCCGGTCCCTGGTAGATCGCGTTGTTGACGACGACGTCGATCGAACCCAGCGCGTCGAGCGCGTCTCGTACCGCTGCGACCACGGTCGGGCGATCGAGCAGGTCCATGTAGAGCGGCACAGCCCTTCCTCCCGCCGCCTCGATCGCCGCTGCGGTCGTGTCGAGCCCGCCGGGGACGACGACCGAGTCGTCGCCTTCGAGACGGCGCTCGCCGTCGACCATGGTCCGAGCCGTGATCGCTACGTCGTAGCCCGCGCCCCCGAGGGCAATCGCGATCGCCTTACCGAGGCCTCGGCTCGCGCCGGTCACCAGTGCGGTGGGTCGCCCTGTCCCGTGGTCAGCATTCATCCTCAGCTACTTCCTGGTCGATTTCGCGACGGAGCGATTCCCATCAGCGCCGCGATCGTGTTCTTCTGCACATCCGACGTGCCGGCGTAGACCAACGATCCCAGGGCGTCGCGCACCTCTCGCTCCACTTCGAATTCGGTGATGTAGCCGCGAGCCCCGTGGATGCGGGCGGCATCGATTCCGATCGCGGCGAGCGCTTCGGACGCGGCGAGCTTGGCCATTGCGGCTGGGAGCGCGGCCCGCCCTGCTCCGAAAGCCGCCGTCGCGCGATAGACCTGCAGCCGCGCTGCGTCGAGTCGCATTTCCATGTCGACGAGACGGTGAGAGACGGCCTGAAACGACCCGATCGTCTGGCTGAACTGGATCCGGCTGTTGGCTCGCTCGATCGCAATCGTCGACCAATCGTTCCACCGCACCAAGATGCGACGCCATGATCATCGAGCGCTCGCTTTCCATGCACGTCGCGAACATGCTGGCGCCGGCGCCCTTCTTCCCGAGAAGATCCGTGGAAGCAGCCACGTAGCCATCGAGAACGATGTCGCCGAACGGCGTGGCGCGAAGCCCCATCTTCGGTTGAGTGTCGGTGAAGGAGACGCCAGGCTGATCTGCTCGCACCAGAAAGGCGGAGATGCCCCACCGGCCGGCGGTCGGGTCGGTGATGGCAAAGACCACAGCGGCGTCGGCGACCGGCGCCAGCGTGATGTGGACCTTCTCACCGTGCAGCACCCATGAGCCGCCATGGCGGGTGGCCGTCGTCTGCATCGAATAGGTATCGCTGCCCGACTCCGCCTCCGTGATCGCGAGGGCACCGATCAGCTCACCTCGACAGGCCGGCGTCAGAAACTTCGCGCGCTGCGCATCAGTGCCGAAAAGAAGGACGGCCTCTTGGTAGCTCAGCATCTGCGATGCGATGGCGTAGGCCAGGCCGTCGTCGCGGCATCCGACGCCGAGGCCTTCGAGCATGAGCGCTCCGGTCACCACGTCGTGACCGCCACCACCGGCCGTCGTTGGCACGATCGCCCCGTGGAGACCTCGTTCGGCGCATTGCTGCCAACCCGACCGGTCGAACTCGCAGCCGAGGTCGCGGTCTTTGAGGTCATCGTGCTCGAGGGTCACGCGGGCCCAATCGGCGATCTCCGTCTTCACCGGATGCGCGCGATCGAGCATGGCAGCGACCACGAGATCGGGCGACGGATTTCTGGACATGGAGAGCTCGATCAGGTCGGGACTGTTTTCGGGTAACCGTAAACGGCCGCGGCGGTGTCGGCCCGCTTCACTCCGGAACGACCAGCCGGCCCGATTCGTCGACGTACTTCCACTCATCCTGGAAGTCCGCGTTGCTCCACGAACCGAGGCCTGGGTAGAAGACCCGTCCCGGGCCACGAGTGGAATCCATGCCGACAGGTGCCGATCGGTCCCACGGCTCATGTATGGACCGTCTCAGTGGAACCCACATCCTTCTCCCGGGCGAGCGAGACGAGGCCAGCGAAAGTCGTAGGGCTGCACATCACCGCCGAGCAATGTGCCCACCACCGCAATGGGGTCGGCGTCCAAGATGACGGCTTCGGATCGAGACCGACTCCAGCGAGGACAGTGCGTCGGGTGAGCTTCTGGTGCACACCGCCACCGCAATGGCCGGCTACTGGAACCAGCCAGAGCTGACCGATGCCGCGTTCGTCGTCGAGAACGCCGCCGGCGGTCTCACCACGCAGTGGTACCGCACCGGCGACGTCGTGGAACGGCGCGACGACGGGCTCAACTCGCTGCCCGGAGTGGCGGCCAGCGCCGCGGAAGTCACCGAACGCGGCGCGCTCGCCGTGATCGTCGAGACCGCCACGATCACCGATGTCACCGCCCTCCGAGTCGAACTCGCCGAGCGACTGCCGCCTGGCGCTCAGCCCGACCACATCGAGCTCACGACTGCGCTCCCCCGTACCGGGTCCGACAAGGTCGACCACGCTGCTGCGGCCGCCACGATCCGAAGCCTCGACCCCATCAGCATTGCGAAGGAAGTCAACGCGTGACCGACCCCACCGATTCCCTCGAAGCCGCGTTGATCGAGATGATCGTGGCCGAGATCACCTACGGCCAACCGATCGAGGTCGAGACCGACCTCCTCTTGAGCGAACTCGTCGACTCTCTCGGCGTGGTCCGGATCGTCACATGGCTCGAAGAGCGACTCGAAACCGAGATCGACCCAACCGACGTCGTGATCGAGAACTTCCAGTCCGTCGCTCAGATGGTCCGCTACATCAACGAACGCTGAACATCAACGAACGGTGGCCGCGGCCCGGATGGGCTTCAGACGCCGACGCGATCTTCAGGAGCCTTGTGCAGCTCGAACGCGGCGTGCAGGGCGGTGACTGCGTCTTCGACCTGCGCTTCACGAACGACGCACGAGATTCGGATCGCTGAAGTCGAGATCATCTCGATGTTGATGTCGCTCCCGGAAAGGGTCTCGAACATCGTGGCCGCGACCCCGGGGTTGGTCTGCATGCCGGCACCGATGAGACTCACCCGGGCGATGTCGTCGTCGGTGACCACCGCGTCGGTACCGAGATCTTCAGCGATCGACCCGACCGCGGCACTCGCGGTCGTGGTCTGTTCGTGCGGCAACGTGAACGAGATGTCGGTGCGGCCCTCAGCGGAGACGTTCTGCACGATCATGTCGACGTTTACCTCGGCGTCGGCCAACGTGCGAAAGAGCAGGGCGGCAACGCCAGGGCGATCGCTCACTCCCGAGACGGTCATCTTC
>CALKOE010000324.1 GCA_938091985.1 uncultured Acidimicrobiales bacterium
GGCCCATCGATTCATCGGCCCGCCTCGGCCGGATCTTCGGTGGCGATCTCCGAGTCACGATCGGCTTGCTGATCGCACTCGCCGCGGCGGCATTCGTCGGCTGGCTGATGTATCGCACCACCATCGGCTTCCAGTTCCGCACGGTCGGCGCCAATGCCGATGCCGCGAAATACGCCGGCATGAACGTCACGATGCTCACCGTGGGCGTCATGGCCACCTCCGGAGCGCTGGCCGGTTTGGCCGGCGCCAACCAACTCATGGCGCTTCCACCACACCAGGCTCAAGTGGGATTCTCCGGCGGCATCGGATTCGATGCCATCGCCCTCGCCCTCGTGGGCCGATCTCGCCCTGTGGGCGTGATCTGGGCCGGACTCCTGTTCGGCGCGCTGACAGCGGGCGGACGCGAAATGCAAGGAGCCGAGCGGATCCCGGTTGATCTCGTCGAGGTCATTCAGGGATTGATCATCGTGTTCATCGCTGCGCCGGCACTGATCAAGGCGATCTGGCGGGTGAAGGGCGATACCGACGAACAATCTGAGCGCATCACGACAGGGTGGTCGACATGACGAGCGCCGCGATGCCGAGCGACATCGGTGGCAGCGACCTGGGTGGCAGCGACCTGGGTGGCGAGGTCCGGGCCACCCCCGAACAGCGCCGAGCCCGCATTGTCGGCTTGGTCGAACTCGCGATGGCGATGTTCGTTCTGTTCATTTTCGCCCTGGGTGAGGGCAGCGACCAAGACGCCACGTTCAAGCTCGCGCTCCCCCGCGATCGTTTCGAGCCCCTCGACTGGACCGTCAATCCACAGATCGTCGGCATCGGCATCGCCACCGTGCTGGCTGTACTCGCCGGCGTGCAGCTGACAAAGGGCTTCGGCAGCCGGGCCAACCTGATCCTCGGCGGGGCGATGGCGTTGTTCATCTTCGCCTTCCTTGCGTGGGCGGCCGCCGGACAATCGTTCAGCCTGATCGGCATGCTCACCTCCACCGTCGTCTTGTCGGTCCCGGTCACGCTCGGCGGGCTCGCCGGCCTGATGTGTGAGCGAGTGGCGGTCATCAACATCGGCATCGAGGGACAGCTCCTCACCTCGGCGTTCGTCGGCACGGTCGTCGGCTCGACGTGGGGGTCATGGACCGCTGTCGTCGCCGCTGCGCTGGCCGGCGCACTCCTCGGCTGGGTCCTCGCCGTGCTGTCGATCAAGTATCTGGTCGATCAGATCGTGGTCGGCGTGGCGATCAACATCTTTGCTCTCGGCCTCACGTCGTTCCTGAGCGGACGAGTGCTCAGCACCAATCCGCAGTTCAACTCGCCAGATCGATTCCGCACGGTCGCGATTCCCTGGCTCGAAGACATCCCCATGCTGGGCAACCTGTTCTTCAAGCAGAACGTCTTCCTCTACGGCACCATCCTTTTGGTCGTGGTGATCCACTTCGGTCTCTTCCACACTCGGTGGGGGCTGCGGTCGAGGGCCGTCGGTGAGCACCCCAAGGCGGCCGACACGGTCGGCATCGACGTGCTCCGCATTCGCTACCGCAACGTGATCCTCGGCGGCGCGATCGCCGGTTTCGGTGGAGCTGCGCTCACGCTTGGTTCGACTGGCCGCTTCGAAGAGAACATGACAGCCGGTGTCGGCTTCATCGGACTCGCCGCGATGATCTTCGGCCGTTGGCGCCCGATGGGCGTGCTCGGCGCGGCGCTGGTCTTCGGCTTCGCCCGGGCGATGCAGCAGAAGCTGGGCATCCTCGGCACCAACATTCCGTCGGAGTTCTTGTCGATGGCGCCCTACATCGTGACCATCGTCGTGGTGGCCGGGCTCATCGGACACGCACGGCCGCCGGCCGCCGACGGCCAGCCCTACATCAAGGACTGAGCGTCGCCATGTCGGATCAGCCGACCGCAGACCTGACGCTCGACGCCGTCATCGTTGCGGTGACCGACGCCGAACCGAGAGTGCTCGTGGTCGACAAGGGGCAACGGCCTGGCCTTCCGGCCGGGCCGCTCGACATGGAGTCGGACGAGACTCTCGAGTTGGCCATGCGCCGATGCATCCGTGAACAGACCGGCCTCGAGGTCGGCTACGCCGAACAGCTCTACACATTTGGAGACCTCGGCCGCCGGCGAAGCGTCGGCCCCGGTCGACCGATCAGCGTCGCCTACCTCGCCCTCATCGAGGAATCGGCACCCACGCCGGCAGCGAGATGGATGGGCGCCTACGACTTGCTGCCTTGGGAAGACCACCGTGAGGGGACACCGGCGATCCTCACCGACACGTTGCTCCCGGCGCTCGACCAATGGGCGACGTCATCTCCCACGAGCGACGCCGAGGAGCGGATCCAGGTGGCCTTCGGCCCCCCTTGGGACGGAATTCGCGTCGTCGAGCGTTACGAACTGCTCTATCAGGCCGGCCTGGTACAGGAGCGAGCCGATGACGACGGAACCTCCACCGGCAAGGCAACCGATCCCGGTCCGGCGGGCGAGGCGCTTCGCCTCGATCATCGACGCATCGTCACCGTGGCGCTGAGTCGCCTCAGGGGAAAGCTCACGTATCGACCGGTGGTGTTCGAGCTTCTGCCCGACCGCTTCACGTTGCTCGACCTCCAGCGAACCGTCGAGGCGCTCGCCGGCGTCCCGTTGCACAAGCAGAACTTCCGCCGCCTCGTCGA
>CALKOE010000325.1 GCA_938091985.1 uncultured Acidimicrobiales bacterium
ACATGGAGATGTGCGTCGATCATTGCTCCTAGCATCGCACCCCATGGACAGCAGCACGATCGATGTCGCCCCCGGAAACTTCTTTCTCGGCCCAGTGGAAGGAGGGGCCGATGACGAGAACGTCATCTACGAAGCCGCCGACCTGACCACGCATGGGGTCATTGTCGGCATGACCGGATCCGGCAAGACCGGCCTCGGCATGATCTTGCTCGAGGAGGCGCTTCTACAGGGCATTCCCACGCTTGTGATCGACCCCAAGGGCGACATGGGCAACCTCTTGTTGAACTTCCCTGACCTCGCACCGGGCGACTTTCGGCCGTGGATCAACGAGGGCGAGGCGCAGCGCGAGGGCGTCACCCCCGACGAGCTCGCGGCGTCGACCGCCGAAATGTGGGAGAACGGACTCGCCGGATCGGGCATCGGCAAGGACCGACTCGCTCGCCTCCGCGACATCGCCGACTTCACCATCTACACCCCTGGGTCCAAGGCCGGCGTCGGCCTCAACGTCATCGGCGACCTGTCCGCACCACCGGCCGGCACCGACGAGGAAGCCATGCGGGAGGAGATCGACGGTCTCGTCCAAGGTCTGCTGGCACTCGTGGGTGTGGCGTCCGACCCGCTCTCGGGTCGAGAACACGTGCTCCTCGCCAACCTCGTCAACCATTCGTGGACGGCCGGCACCAACCTCGATCTCGCGTCGCTTCTGGCGCAGATCCAGAACCCGCCGATGCGCAAGCTCGGTGTGATCGAGATCGACACGTTCTTCCCGCCGTCGGACCGCACCGCGCTGGCGATGAAGCTCAACGGCCTGCTGGCCTCTCCGTCGTTTGCCGCATGGGGCGAGGGTGTGCCGCTCGACATCGCGTCGATGCTCGAGGGTGCGGGCGGCAAGCCGAAGGCTGCGATCGTCTCGATCGCTCATCTGTCCGACGAGGAACGCCAGTTCGCCGTCACCCTGATCCTCTCGAAGCTCGTCACATGGATGCGCGCCCAGCCCGGCAGTCCCGATCTTCGGGCGCTCGTCTACATGGACGAGGTCTTCGGATTCGTGCCACCCACGGCTGAGCCTCCCGCCAAGCGACCGATCCTCACGATCCTGAAACAGGCTCGAGCGTTCGGCGTCGGCATGGTGCTGTCCACGCAAAATCCCGTCGATCTCGACTACAAGGCGATCAGCAATGCCGGCACCTGGATGATCGGGCGATTGCAGACCGAGCGAGACAAGGCCCGGTTGCTCGAGGGGATGCGGGCCGCCGGCGGTGATGCCGACATCGACGCGATCGGCGACACGATCGGCGGACTCGGCAAGCGCAAGTTCCTGCTGCACACGACGCGAGGCGGCGCGCCGGTGAACTTCGGCACGCGATGGGCCATGTCGTACCTGCCGGGCCCGCTCACCCGCGACCAGATCGGCGTATTGATGGCCGACCAGCGAGCGGCAGCGCCTGCGGCGCCGAGCAACGCACCGGCGCAGGGCGCCCCCGCTGCGACCGCTCCTGCACCGGTCGCAGCGACGGAGCTCGCCGATGATGAGTCGGCGGTCGCTCCGGAGGTCGCCGATGGCGTTGAGGTCGCGTATCTCGACGCAGCCGCGCCGTGGGCCGGTGATGTCGGGGCGAGTGTCGGCGGACGTCGGCTGCAACCCGCGCTCGCCGCTCGAGTTCAGCTGCTGTTCGATGACACCAAGGGCGATCTCCGTCATGAAGCAGAGTGGGAAGCCGTCGTCGGACCGCTCGGCGTGGATGTCGACGGTAAGGACTTCACGCCAGTCGACTACGACGACCGCGATCTTCGCTCCGACCCGCCAGACAACGCGGTGTATGTGCTCCCGGAGGCGAAGATCCACACCAAGACCTTCTTCAATGACGCCAAACGAGCTCTGAAGGACCACCTCTACCGCAACGAGGCACTCACGCTGATGCGCAACGAGGAACTCAAGTTGTTCTCCCGGGTCGGCGAAACCGAAGATGAGTTCGCTGAGCGCTGTCGACGCGCCGCAGACGACAAGGCCGATGAAGAGGCCGATGATCTGCGAGCCACGATGGCCAAGAAGGAAGACCGGATCCGTGCGGCGATCGCGAAGGCGGAAGATCGGCTGCGCGAGCTCGAGTCCGACTCCACCGACCGCAAGCGCAACGAAGTGCTCAGCGGCGCCATCGACGTGATCGGTGGTTTGTTCAGCGGCCGGAAGTCGACGCGGAGCATCTTGGGCGGCGTTCGGCGCGCCAGTTCTTCACGACGCACGTCAGCCAACGCGTCACAGCGAGTGGCCACGGCCAAGAACCGGGTCGAGGAAAAGGTCGACGAACTCGAAGAACTCGCCGACGCGCTCACCGATGCCCTCGAAGACAGCCAGGACGCGTGGGAAGAGGCGGCGGAGAACATCACCGAATTCGCGGTGGGCTTGGAGAAGACCGACATCGCGATCGAGGATCTCGTCCTCGTGTGGGTCCCGACGAGCTGAGAGCTCGAGCCACCGCTCGCACCAGGTATCGGGGCAAACCGACACGCGATTGCCACATTTCAGGCGCTGGGAATTCCCACGGAGTGTGCCAAGATCGATCAGACGAGCGTTTTGGATACGCAGGGTGCTCGTTACGGCGAAGAAAGTCCCCCAGCCTGGCGGCCAACATGCAAATCCTGTCGTGGGAAATACGACCTACAGACGCACACACTCTCAGCGTCTACGCTTCGACACTGAGCGTGATGTGAAAATGACCTCGATCGATACACCCCCCACGGCGACCGACGACATGAACAGTCCCGTCGTTCTGTACCCAGACAGCGAGTCGCTGCCGGGCGCGCCCACACGGCGCAATCCGCTCAACGCCACCAAGATCACCCTCGTCATCGCCGACCTACTCATGGTCTCGATCGGCCTCGTTGCCGGAACCTGGATCAACGACTGGGTCAATCCCGGCGATCCCACCGGGCTGGCGGACTACATGGGCCTCGTGCTCGCGTCGCTCCCGGTCTGGCCGATCGTCTTCACCCAACAATTGCTCTACCGGGCCCGCTACCTCAGCCGCCGCATCGACGAGATCAGCCGAGTCATTCGCGGCGTCGCCATCGGCGTGCTCATCACTGGTGGCTTCAGCATCCTCTTGAAGGTCGCCGTCGGCCGCCGCTGGCTTCTCATCACCAGCGCTCTGGTCCTGACACTCATGGTCATCGAACGCCTCGTCGCTCGCGGACTGTTCGACCGGGCCCGTCGCAACGGCCACCTCTTGCGCCCCGTGGTGATCGCCGGCCGCAACGCCGAAGGCCAGTTCGTCCGCGAGATGCTCGAGACCGACGCTGCGCTCGGCTACGTGTTCCACGGCTTCATAGAAGACCTCGTCGAACGCGAACCAGGCGAGTCACCGCTGGCCCTGCTCGGCAATCCCGGGAAGGTGGTCCGGAAGGTCAACGAGATGGGCGTCACCAGCGTCATCGTGGCAGCAACCGCGATCGACGTGGGAAGTTCCAACCGACTGATCCGCTCGCTCACCGAACACGGCATCCACGTCGAACTGTCGTCGACATTGTGCGACATCGCCGCCCACCGTCTCACGGTTCGTCCGGTTGGTCGTGTGCCAATGATGTACGTCGAGCCGGTGCAGCGCACCGGTTGGCGCCCCCGAGCGAAGCGAGTGTTCGATGTGGCCACATCGAGCGTGCTGCTCATCTGTGCCGCACCGCTCCTGCTGTTCGCGTGCCTTGCGGTGAAGCTGACGAGCCCCGGAAAGGCGATCTTCTCGCAGGCCCGTGTCGGCCGTGACGGCGAACTGTTCGCAATGCACAAGCTGCGCACCATGGTGATCGACGCAGAAGCACAACTGGCCTCGCTCGAGCACCTGTCCACCACCACCGGCCCGCTCTTCAAGATCGAAGACGACCCTCGCATCACCCCCATCGGCAGGTGGCTGCGCAAGCTGTCGATCGACGAGCTGCCCCAGCTGTTCAACGTCATCAAGGGCGAGATGAGTCTCGTCGGTCCCCGACCGGCGCTCGCCCGTGAAGTCGAAGCCTGGGACAAGGAAACTCCACAACCGTCTGCGGGTGCAGCCCGGCATCACGGGCATGTGGCAAGTCAAGGGTCGCAGCGATGGCGACCATGACTCCAAGTACGCCCAGCTCGACCTCTACTACGTCGACAACTGGTCGTTGGTTACCGATCTGGTGATCGTTGCTCGTACCATCCCCGTCGTGTTGGGACGCAAGGGTCAGTACTGACCGGCGCCGCCGAGCAGGTCCGCACCGGACCCACCGGCCTCGCCGCTCGCTTCATCCGATCTGAACGAGGTCGGGGTTTCG
>CALKOE010000326.1 GCA_938091985.1 uncultured Acidimicrobiales bacterium
CAGTCGCCTTGCCGCCCGGAGCGGCGCACATGTCGAAGACGAGGTCGCCAGACGCCGAGGGAACCATCGCTGCGACCCGGCGGGAGCTTTCGTCCTGCACGTAGCCGTCGTCTCGACGCTGGACCGTGGCCGCTTCGTTCATGGTGCGAAGCGCGGCCTCGGCGGCCTCGGCGCCCAACTCGTCTGCGAGCCGGCTCAGCATCCAATCCGGGTAGCTGAGCTCGACACCGAGCGACGGGTAGTCGACTCCGGCCTTCGCCTCGGTAGCAACCTTGCGCAAGATCGCGTTGACCATGCCCCTGAAGCGCTTCGGCGCAGCCGAGACCGTCGCCGACACCGCCGCGTGAGGCGGTGTGCCGAGCTCGATCAGCTGGTGCGCACCGATTCGCAACGCCGCACGGGCGGTGGGAGGCGGATCCTCGAGAAGGAAACGATCGACGACATGATCGAGCGCGCGTTTGCGGCGGGTTGATCCGTAGACGAGTTCGGTGACAAAGGCCTTGTCTCGAGGTTCGAGCTCTGTCTCCGCGAGGAGCTTCGGGAGCACCACGTTGGCGTAGGCACCACCCTCGTCGATGCGGACGATGGCATCGATCGCGACTCGGCGCGGGTCGGTGGGAGCTTCTTCAGACATCAGACCAGTCGATCGCTGTAGGTGGGTTGGGCGCCGTTGCGCCACGCGGCAGCATCCTGGCGGCCCTTACCTTCCGGCTGCACCTCCAGGAGATCCACGGAACCGGAGCCGGCGAATGCTCGCGTGCCGTCGAGAGACCCGGGGGTCCCGTCGGCGTCGGCCAATGCGGTGCGATGCACCTTGAGCCGCTTGTCTCGAAATGTGGTCCACGCCCCACCGACGCGCACCCTTCGATGAATGTCGACGGCATCGTCGGTCCAGTCGATGCGCCGCTCCTCGGCAGTGATCTTGGCAGCATGCACCGGCTCGCCGACCTGCGGCTCCGGGTCACCGAGTCCACTGGCCATGGCGTCGACCAGCTGGGCGACGCCGATGTCGACCAGCCGGCCACGAAGCTCATCGAGAGACTCGTCGGGGTCGATCGCGACCTCGTCGCGGCGGTAGACGGCGCCCGTATCGAGGCCTTCTTCGACCGCCATGAGACACACCCCGGTCGTGGCGTCACCCGCGAGGATGGCCCGTTCGACCGGCGCCGCGCCGCGCCACCGCGGCAAGAGCGAGAAGTGGATGTTGACCATGGCCAGCTGATCGAGCAGCGACGCAGGGATGATTCTTCCGTAGGCCACCACCACTCCGAGATCGACCTCGACCCGAGCGAGATCGGCGAGATCATCGGTGACCGGCAACCCCAACGCGAGCGCTGCGGCCTTCACCGGCGAAGGCTGATGTCCGCCTCCTCGGCCTCGGCGCGTGTCGGGGCGACTGACCACCAGCGGGATCTCGAAACCGGCCTCGACCAATGCAGTCAGGGGCGCGACGGCAAGGTCGGGCGTGCCCAGATATGCGATGCGTCGGATCTCCGCCGGGGGCGGGATCGTCACGGGAGGGTCAGTCCGCCGCCTGCGGCCCGAGGTTGCTCGGCGGCGCCGAACTGCAGGTCTCGGATGGTCTTCAGGGCCTGCTTGCGAGTGTCGTCGTCGAGGCGTTCGATCAACAACGTGCCGTCGAGATGGTCGAGTTCGTGCTGGAAGAGACGTGACTCGAGTTCATCGGCCTCGAAGGAGAGTTCGTTGCCGTCGAGATCGCGACCCACGATGTGGACGATCTTCGGACGAACGATTTCCCATGAGAGGCCAGGCACCGACAGGCAGCCCTCTTCGAACAGCCACTCGCCATCACTCTCGACGATCTCAGGGTTGATGATGGCCTCGGGTCCGGCGCCGACGTCCCACACGAACAGACGCTTCTGCACACCGACCTGCGGGGCGGCAAGGCCGATTCCGGGAGCGTCGTACATCGTCTCGAGCATGTCGTCGACGAGGCGCACGAGGGAGTCGTCGATCTCAGTGATTTCGCGCGCCGTTTGGCGCAGTACGGGGTCACCGATGATGCGGATGTCGTAGCCGGACATGCCATCAGGTTACCGTCCCTCAGATGAGCGACGGTCACTACTTCGAGGACGACCCCGAGATCGAGTCATCGCCGCATTCCGTCGAGGTGACGCTTCCCGACGTATCGCTGAGCCTCACCTCGGACCGCGGCGTGTTTTCTGCGGACAAGCTCGACACCGGCACCAAGCTGCTCCTCCTCGAAATCCCGTCCTTGGTGGAGGCAACCACGATTCTCGACATCGGTTGCGGCTGGGGTCCGATCACCTGTGTCGCTGCCCGTCGGGCGCCTCAGGCCGATGTGTGGGCAATCGACGTCAACCGCCGGGCCCGCGATCTCGCCGCAACCAATGCGGAGTCTCTCGGTGCCGGCGATCGGGTCCACGTTCGTGCCCCCGACGACGTGCCCGACGACATCACATTCGATCGGATCCTTTCGAACCCGCCGATCCGCATCGGCAAGCCCGCGCTCCACGACCTGCTGCTGCACTGGTTGCCTCGGCTCACTACCGACGGGGTCGCCCATCTCGTTGTCCAGAAGCATCTGGGCAGCGACTCGCTCGCCACGTGGCTCGAAGGCCGGGGCTATCCGACGCTGCGCCTCGCGAGTCGCGCCGGCTATCGGATTCTCGAAGTGCGACGCACAGCGATCGAACCGGGCGAGACTGCCTGATGGCCCAGCTCGACGGCACCGGCATGAAGCGACTCCATCGCGAGTGGCGCAAACGCACCGAGGGGCGCCTCGCGCTCATCCTCGACGGGGTGCAGAACCCCTTCAACGTCGGCTCCGTGGTGCGCACCGCAGCAGCCGAACGGGTCGATCACGTGTGGATCGCAGCCGGCACTGCGCCCAACCACGACAAGGTCAACAAGACCGCGCTGGGAACACAGCGCTACCTCACGTGGACCGAGGTCGAAGATGGCCCCGCCGCCGTCGCTGCGGCGAAGGCCGACGGCTACCGGGTGGTGGCGATCGAGCTGACCTCCGACGCCACTCCCCTGCCTGAGGCCGACTTGTCCGGCGACATCGCCCTCGTGATCGGTCACGAGGATCGCGGCGTCGCCCCCGTCACCCTGGCCGTCTGCGATGAGACCGCCTTCATTCCGCAGCTCGGCAAGGTCGGCTCGCTCAACGTCGCCGCGGCCACGGCGATCGCGATCTACGAAGCCCGCCGCCGCAGCTGGGCCGACTAGGCCCTCACGCCGCCAGAAGCGAGCGTTCGTCCGCCAGGTGCGTCAGCGCCGCGTCACAACGCTTCGCGATGCGTTCGGGGTCGAACGCATCGAGGAACCGGTCGATCCCCAGCTCGAACTCCGCCTCTTCCGCCGTGTGGAGAAGTGCCGCAAAGACGAGTGGAGTCCGGGTCAGCGAGGCATGGTCGAGAGTCGAGCGAGCACGGTCGAGGCTGCGAGCGTTCACCCGGTAGCCGGCCAGACCAGCCACGGTG
>CALKOE010000327.1 GCA_938091985.1 uncultured Acidimicrobiales bacterium
AAGTGATCGTCGTCGACGAGGACGGCAACGACATGCCGACGTTCGAATCGGGCACCGTCTACATGAAGATGCCCGGCAACATGTTCGAGTACAAGGGCGACAAGGACAAGACCGAGAAGTCGCGACTGCGTGGGTTCTTCACCGTGGGCGACATCGGCTATCTCGATGACGACGGGTTCCTGTTCCTCAACGACCGAGCCAACGACATGATCATCGCCGGCGGGGTCAACATCTACCCGGCCGAGATCGAGGGCGCCCTCGTGCAGCACGAAGCCGTTGGTGACGTTGCCGTCTTCGGCATCCCCAATGAAGACGCCGGCGAGGAGATCAAGGCCGTCATCGAGCTCCGCGAAGGTTGGGAGCCGACCGACGAGACGACCGCCACGATCATGGCGTGGCTGCAGGGCCAGGTCGCCAAGCAGAAGCTGCCCCGGTCGGTCGATTACACCACCGAGATGCCCCGGGATCCCAACGGCAAGCTCTACAAGCGCCGCCTGAAGGACCCCTACTGGGAAGGCCGCGAGGGCAACATCATCTAGCCCGCCACAACGGTGTCAGACACCGTTGTGACGAGTCAGTCCGCTTCAGGGTCGGTTTCGTAGATCCATGCGGTGAGGCGGGTGGTGTCGGGGAGTTCCACGTCGCACTTCACGCGGCGATACCCGGGGCCCTCGAAGTCGTCGATCTCACGGAAGTGCTTGTCGAGACGATCTGAGGTGAGGATCGCAACTTCGACTCGGCTCCCGGCCGGGTCGAGCGTGATACCCGGGTAGCCGTCGGCCGGTCCGAAGCCGATCGGGTAGCTCCACCCCAGGACGTGGCCCTGGGCCCACTCGCCGGCGATGTTGCGGACCAGCCAGTGGTTCTCGCCGCCGGGCATGAGCGTGCCGTAGACGGCGAGGCGTTCGGTCACGGCGCGCACACTCGCTGTCCGGTGAGGGGTCGGCTCTCGCCGCCGTTGACGAGGCGCAACAGTTCGAGATCGACGACACCGAGCGCATCGCCGGCTGTCATCCACGTCGCGCCCGACGACGTGGTGATGCAGCGTGCGTCGTCGACTGGCCGCGGCGCAGGGTCTCCCAAGGTGAGGTGTTCGTTCACGAGGCGGGCGACTGCCTCGACGAGCGCGATACCGCTCGCCTCGTCGGCGTTGCCATCGGTGAGGATGGTGAGTGCATACGCGCCGCCGTCGGGTGTGCGGACGGCGCCCGTGGTGCCGAGCCGCCAGCCGCGCCCGCTGAGCGGATAGAACCCGTTCTTCAGCGCGTATTCGTGATCATCCGGCAGGCCGGCGCTGAGTCCCCACGATTGGCCGGTCGAGACACCACTCATCCACTCCCACGCCTCGTCCACGCGGGCGGCGTCGAGCGGGCCGCCGCCGATCAGAAGCTGCTCGACCAGACGGGTGCGATCAGCAGCAGTGGTGACCGTGGCCCCGTAGCGCCCCGTGTGTGACGTGCCCACGATGCCGAATCGGGCATCGAGTCGTTCCATGCCGCTCGCGCCGCCGACAGCCACGTAGAGCGTGGAGGTGGGCGGCGAGTTGTGGCTGAAGTGCATCATCAACTCGATCCGGGCATTGTCGGCGGCCGACACCGGCCCACCCCGATCCTGAGCATCGAGGAGCACGCCGGCGAGAATCTGCGCCTTGATGACGCTGGCCGTCGTGATCTGCAGGCCCGGGTCAAGTTCGTAGGTGCAGTCGGTGCGGTGGTCGTGCACCTGGGCGGTGACTCGCCGTCCGGCGGCGAGTGCGTCGATCTCGGCGATCGCCTCGGCCGAGAAGATGTCGGCGCAGGTGCGCGTCTGGACCAGACAGTCCGTCGGCTCCGGAGTGATCAGTTCGGTCTCGACCGGGGGTTTGCCCTGCCATCGCCAGACGAAAGTCATCAGCTCTCCGCGGGTGACGGCATCGTCGGGAGCGAACACTGTCGGCGAACGGCCGGTCGTGATCTCGCGCTCCCACATCCACGCCACCGGGACCTGCTGCCAGTCGCTGCGGACGTCGGTGAACGGGTGGCTGCTCTCGATCGTCGGCCGGCCCTCGATCCGCCAGAGGAACGTCCCGATCATCGCCCTCGTGGCCGGGTCATCCGGACTGAACTCGGTCGGCGAGGTTCCGGTGGTGATCCCTGCTGAGGCCATCCAGGCCACCGGGATCTGCTGCCATGAGGCCTGCACATCCGAGAACGGGTGGTCCGGCTCGGTCGCGTCCGGCGCAACGAGGCGTTGGAGCACGGCCGCCACCTCGGCCCTGGTGGCCGACCGGTCTGGAGCGAAGCACGACTCGGTCACGCCGGTGACAACACCTCGCTCATGCGCCCACTCCACCGCCTGAGCGAAGAACCGTCCCTCATCGACATCGGCGAAGCGCGGTTGGGTCGGTCCTTCGTCGGCTGTGGCACCCGTGGCCGCGACGAAGGAGCCCGCCAAGGCGAGCAGGACGACGATGAAACCGTGACGCGATCGCGTCGAGGGCAACGGTTTAGAGCAGCGCAGGGCTGGGCGTGAACGCCACCGGCAGGTGCTTGATCCCGTCGACCAGGTTCATGCGGAGCCGTTCGGCCGGCCCCGTCGGACGGATGTCGGGACAGCGCTTGGCCAGCTCCTCGAAGATGATCTTGATCTCGAGTCGAGCGAGGTTGGCGCCGAGGCAGAAGTGAGCGCCGCCCGCACCGAAGGCCATGTGATGGTTGGGGGTGCGGGTGATGTCGAACTGGCTCGCAGTTGGCCCGAATTCAGCCTCGTCGCGATTGCCGGCCGGATACCAGAGCAACACTTTGTCGCCGGCCTGGATCTCGACGTCGCCCAGCATGGTCGTCTCGGTCGCCGTGCGGCGGAAGAAGTTGACCGGGCTCGTGAAACGCAGAATCTCGTCGACCATCGTGTCGGCCGTGCCGGCGGGATCAGCGAGCCAACGCTGCCACTGCTCGGGATGATCGAAGAACGCCATCATCCCCTTCGAGATGGAGTTCCGCGTCGTCTCGTTGCCGGCGATGATCAGCAGGGTGAAGAAGAGGTCTCGCTCGATCTCGGACAGTTCGTGGCGGGTGCCGTCTTCCATGGTGACGACCGCCTCGGTGAGGCGCGTCCACAGATCGTCGGCCGGTTCGGCTCGTTTCCGTTCGGTGAGGTCGTGGGCATACATCGCCATCTCGATCATGGCGGACTCGGAGTTGTTGAAGTCGCCCTCGACTCCGAGGTCGTCGGCTGTGTTCGACGCTTCGCTGCTCTGGTACTCCTCGTCGGCCCCGCCGATCGTGCGGTTGCTCCAGTCGAGCAGCTTGTCGCGGTCTTCCTGGGGAACGCCCACGATCTCGGCGATGGCCATGAGCGGGAGCTCTGCGGCGATCGCGGTGACGAAATCGCACTCGCCCTTCGGGGTCACCTCGTCGAGCAGCGCGGTGGTGCGGAGTCGAAAGGCGTCTTCGAGGCGACGCACCATGCGAGGGGTGAAGCCGCTGTTCACCAGCTTGCGGTAGGTGGTGTGCTTCGGCGGGTCGGTCATCACCATCTGCAGGCCCGGTCCGCGCTCGGCGTCGAGATCCGTGAGGGCGATGCCGCCCGCGCCGTCTCGGCCCGGGCCGGTCTGGTGGCTGAAGAGCGTGCCGCTGCGGTGGACTTCGGTGATCAGTTCGTAGGACGTGACGTTCCAGAACGGTTCGTCGCCAGCCTCCGGCGTCGCCTTGTTCTTCCAGACCGGCGCATTCTCGCGGAGATACGTGAACCAGTCGTGGGGACAGCGATCGGCGAACACGTCGAGGTCGCTGAAGTCGATGTCGTCGGGATCGACGGCGGGAGCGGAGGCATCGTTGGTGATCGTCACGCCGTGAAATTACCTTCCTGAGAAGGAATGTCAAGGTCATTCGGGATACCTTTGCGCTGTGACCGAAACGACCGCTGCGGGGCCAGCGTCCAACGAGCCGACGTCGCTCGGGCAACTCGAACGGTATGTCGACCCCAAACACTGGTCGACGGTCGAGGTGCTCGTCCGAATCTTTCGTACCGGCCGTCAGATCGAGGCGTGGTTGGCTGACACGCTCGCCGCCGAGGGCCTCGACACTTCGGAGTATGCGGCGCTCAGTGCCCTCTGGATGCATGGCGCTCCGCACCGGCTGTCGGCCGGCGAGATCGCGGATCGCCTGGTGCAGACCACCGGGGGCACCACCAAGACGATTCGTCGGCTCGAGGAGCGGGGACTGGTCGGCAGGATCGCCGACCCCTCGGATGGTCGTCGTGCGCTCATCGAGTTGACACCGGCCGGGCTGCAGATGGCGCAGGCCACCCTCGAGCTCGTGCTCGACACGTTCGATCTCGATATCGGCGGCCTCGGCGCGGCAGAGCGCTCAGAGCTCGGCGAACGCCTTGCGCAAGTGAGCGGTGAGCTCGACGACCGCCTCCACCGTCGCTAACGCCCGTCGGATCAGAGGCTGGCGTCGGCCTGGCCACCCGACGCTGCCGCGAGCTCCGCAGCGCGATCGCTGACGGTGTCGATGGCGGAACGTAGGTCGGGGAGTTCGGCTTCGGTCGCACCGTCTTCGCGGAGGAAGGCGAACACCACGCGGGCCACGGTCTCCCCGGTTGCCACCTCGACCGCCGCGGCGTAGCTCGCACCCTGCAATCGATAGCGCTCCAGCTTCGCGGCGACGTCGTCGTCGCCCGCCACGTGGTCGGTCTTCCAGTCGACGACAACGAGACCTTCCGGAGATCGGTAGAGCAGGTCGACGTAGCCCTCGATGAGGTGGTCGCCCATCGGAGCGGCGACCCAAAGCTCTCGCCAGTGGTCGGCGGTCGCGGCGGCGCGAGCGACTGCTGAGTCGATGCCACTCTGGGCGAGCCGGGCGACGACCTCGGTGCGGTTCGCGACACCCTCAGCCATCGCCTGGGCACGGGCGGCGTCGTCGAGACCGGTGCCGTCGGCGAGGTCGACCACCTGAAGCACGCCGTGGACTGCGCGGCCAATGGCTGTGCCGTAGCGCCCCTTCTGCCACGGTGGGAGATCGAGGTCGCGCGGACGCTTGTCGAGGCCGGGATCGGCGGGAAGCAAGCCGGGTATCGGGCCGGGGTCGGTGGGGTCGACGCCAGGATCGTCTGGATGCGAGTCGCTCGGCGTTGGTGCCGGCTCCGCGGTGGCTTCGCGGGCGAGCGTTGTGGCCGCGACGACGGTTCTCCTCGACGCGGCAACAAGGGCTGAGGCGCGCTCCGCCGACCATTCGCTGCGGGCCGGCAGCGGGGTAGGGACCGGTTGCGGGTGGGCGGGCACCGTCGCGATCGGCGCGTCGAACGCCACGCCGCTCGCGGAGGCGAGGCCGGGTTCGGCGACCACGCTGGCGCTCGTGCGGCGCCGGGTCTCTGCCAGTCGGTGAAGACAGACGACCAAGTGATCTCGGGCTCGAGTGGCGGCCACGTAGAGCAGACGGAGACGTTCGTGCTCGTCCATCTGCTCATCGACGGGCTTCCACGCGTCGTAGCGCTCCGATGTGACCTTGCTCGACAGTCGAAGGACCGGGGCGGCATCGCCGGGAGGAAACGCGATCGACGGGCCGGCGGGCGGTCGCGTGATCTGGGTGGTCATACCGCCGAGCACTGTGATCGGGAACTCCAGCCCCTTCGCTCCGTGCACCGTCATGATCCGCACGGAATCGTCGTCGGTCTCGGGGAGCACGGTTTCGCTCACACGAGCGTTGTCGGCTCCTTGGAGCCGGGCCCATTCGAGGTAGGCGCGAAGGTCGCGGCCGCC
>CALKOE010000328.1 GCA_938091985.1 uncultured Acidimicrobiales bacterium
GAGACCCCACGGGCCAAGAGCCCGGCGGCGATGCGGAGCGTGTCGTCGCGGAACTCCTGGTAGGTCCAGGACGTCACCGTGCCGTCTCGCGGCTCCCAGACGAGCAGCGGAGTTTCGGGCTGCGCCTCCACCCACTGGTCGATGAGATGGGGAAGGTCCTGCCCCGCCATCTGGAAACGCTCGATTGCCGACTGATCCACCACAACACCTCTCGTTCTGGCTCCGCAGTAGAGCCGAGTTGCCCACCTCTCGGCCAGTCGGCCCGGGCGCAGGATCTCTCCCACCGGTACTGTCGCGCAATGGCGGACGGTGTGAACCTCTGGAGCCTGGCGGTCCTGGCGGCGGTGCTGGTGATGGTCGCAGTTCTCGCGCCGTACGTTCGGGGAGAAGATCGTTCCCCGTCGGAGATGACCCGGGCGCGCCTTGCGGCGGTCGTCGCTGCCTCACTGGTGCCGGGATTCATCTGGGGCGACGTCCGCGTCTTCGCCGTCTGCACCGCACTGAACCTCACTCTCGGCCGGCGGGAATTCGTGCCCTTCTCGAAGTTCGCAATGTTCTCGACGCTCCCCGAGCGCCAGATGGTGATCTTCCTGGAAGACGAGGGCGGTGAGATGGTGCCGGCCGACTCGATCTCGTTGCTGTTCAACCAGGAGCTCAACAAGATCTTCCGCCACGCCCGCCAAAGCTGTCGCGTCCAGAACCCGACGTGGAGTCATGCCCAGTGCGACGAGGTCGGTGGCTACTTCCTGAGCGCGGCCATCATTCGATCGGCTGCGGCCAAGGGGCTCGCGCCACCCGATGGAGTCCGCATCATGATGGCGAACCTCCAGGTTGGTGACAATGGACCGGAAAGCGCTGTCCGCCTGCTTCGGAAGGTCAGCCTCGACGAATGATCGAGCTTCCGGCATGGACCGGCACAGAGCTGTTGTGGATGCGGATACTTCTCGGCGCGCTCTTTCTGCGTTTCAACCGAGTGCCGCGCCCTTCGGACCTGACCGCGCCGGTTGGGCTATCGACCCTCATCAACCTCAACCCGCTCTTTCGTATCCGCGGCTTCGACCGTCTGGGCCTGCTGCTCGTTCCGCTCTTCGCCGCCGGGGTTGCGCAGCCACTGCCGGCCGTAGGCCTCGCGTTCGTCTTGTTGGTCACGGTCACGCTCGACGTCTCGAGCGGCGCGGTCAGCCATGGCCGCCACCTGATGGTGTTGGTGCTCCTCGCCAACGCCGTCGCGGAGACCGTCTACTGGCTTGATCGGGAGTTCGAGTTCGATTGGACGCTCGAGCCTGATCTGGCGCCGACCTGGAGCGTTCAGCTGATCGCTGCGATGTACTTCACGGCCGGGGCGATGAAGGTCATCAACACCGGCGGCATGTGGATGGCGCGTTCGCCGCGATTCGAACTCCAGGTGCTGAAGGGCGACTACAACGCGTCGCGCAAACAGCAACCGATCGCCGACCAGTTCACTGCATTCGCTCGGCGCCACCCGAGCGTCATTCGTGTGGCAGCGGTCGGCGGACTCGCCCTCGAACTCCTCTCGCCGCTCGCGTTGTTCCATCCCGTTGCGATGTTCATCGTCGGCGTGTCACTCATCGTGATGCACCGTGCCAACGGTGCGCTGCTGCAGCTTCCGTTCTCGCAGAATCAGGGGATCGTCGCGATCTACATGGTCCTGTTCTCGCTCCCGTTGGGGTGAGGTTCAGCCCCAGTTGATCGGAATGGGAGTGGGGTCCACCGCAGCCGGCGCGCCATCTCGGAGCACGGCGACCCAGTCGTGGTTGAACCCGAACTCATGATTCACGACCGTCTCGGCCGGCGAGTAGTGGTACACCATCGCCGCGCGCATGCCATCACTCACATTGTCGGTGGAGCGATGACGGAGGTGGCAATGAAAGACCAGTAGATCGCCGGCTGCCATGAGCATCTGCTGCTCCTGGGACGTATCGGCCCCCTGGATCTCGACATAGCCCATGTTGGCTCCGGGACGCGGGTCGTTCACGACGTCTTCGTGCACCACTTCGCGATGAGAACCCGGCACGACCCAAAGTGGTCCGTTGTCGGGAGTCGCGTCGGTGCACGCCAACCACACCCCGACCTGTTCCGGTGGAGTCATCCGGAAATACCACTCGTCCTGGTGCCACGGCTGTCCGAGCGCCCCCGGATGCTTGAAGATGAACTGCGACAGGAAGCAGTCGATGTCGGGACCCATCACGGCATCGAGGATGTCGAGCAGTCGAGGGTCCGTCGCGAACTCGCGGAATACGTCTTCGCTCCGCATCACGCGGAAGATCTTCGAGAGCCGACCCTCGGGCGTTGCTGCTTCGGCAAGGAGGTTCTCGGGGCTCACGAGTAGATCAGGACGCTCCTCGCCCGCATCGAGGCGACGAGCGAGATCCTCTATCCGCTCGATCATCTTCTGGAGCAACTCTGGCTGGCCGAAACCGGGGACGACGAAATAGCCGTTGGCATTCCAGCTCTCGCGCTGCTCCTCGGTGAGCGCTGTCACAGAGTCACGACTTCGCTCGTTGGCTGCTGCGGATCCTCCTCAGGGAGAAGGAAGCGCCAGAACACCGTGCCTCGTTGGTGGGAGCCCGTGTCGAGCCAGTTGGCGTGCCCCGGATCCTTCGCTGACACCCAGATCTCGAACGTGCCATCGTCCTCGTACTGAATCTGCGCGCCGTTGAGAGAACTCGAACGACCCCGATACTCGAGCGTCTGCATATGGGAGTTCCACAGCATCACGTTGACGAAGGGTCCAGGCGGAATCGTTCCCCGCATCACGAGCGCCTCGTCGGGGCCGAGGTCGAACCGACACATCGCATAGTGGATGTCGGCCGCACCCGGCACGGGCAAGCCCGAATCTCGGAAGCTGAACGGCTTGGGCAACACGTTGGGTTCGGTTGATGCGAAGGGCACACCGGCGCCGCTGGCGCCGAACTGGCCCTGCAGGGTCGTGACCTGCCGGAGGAAACGGAGGCCTTCGCTCATCCGCTCGGCGATGAACTCGTCGCTCAGCGGAGGTGGCGGCGTGTCGACGTCGAGGCACTCGATGTCGATGTCGACGTGCACCTCGCTGTCGTTCTGAGCCGACACCTCGAGCTCGAAGTAGCCCCGCACGATGACCGCGATCGTGTCGGGCTCGAGCTTGATCCAGTCGCCGCCGTCGGCGTCGGCCTCGTCGGCACTGATCGTCAACGAGTAGCGACCATCAGCATCGACCGTGAGGTCACGGTCGTTCACATCACCGCGCAGCGGGCCCGCCATGCCACCGTCATCGGCTTGGCCGTGCAGCGTGAACGAGGTGTAGCACTCCTGGCGAATGTGGCCGGTCACGCGGTATTTCCGGCGGCCGTCGATACGGGCGTAGTGATAGATCGCATCGGGATTGTCGCCCTGGAGCTTGCGACCCGGGTCGACGATCGACACGAACCGGGGATGCTCCGGTTGCGCTTCCCAGTACATCTCCGACATAGCCGAAAGCATCTGACCGACGTAGCGGAAGGCTTCGACCTGCTCGAGCGGTTGGGCCCAGCGATCAGGGTCGAGGATGTAGCCGTCGCGGATCTCTGTGAGTGCGGCAATCAAGTCGTCGAAGGCCGCTGCGGCGAGAGGAGTGGGGTTGTCCGACATGTCGCGAATACTGTCACGCGGTGGCCAAAAACTCCGAAGAGACGACATCGAACGTCGCCGACTCCGACGAACAACTCATCGAGCTGTTCGCCGGACACGGCATCACCCGCGACAACGCGGCGCACTTCCGCGGCCGTCTCGACCGGCAACTGCTGATGGCTCGCTGCGGTGACTGTGGTCGCTGGCAGCACCCGACCCGACCAATGTGCCCGGCGTGTTGGTCGTGGGACATGCAGCTCGAGGAAGTTGCCGGCCGAGGAACGATCCACCTCCTGATGAAGCTTCACCAAGGTCCCGCCGCGGATGGCGTCGACTACGAAGGAGGCCATCCCGTCATCACCGTGGAGTTGGAGGAACAACCGGCCCTGCGGTTCACGTCAACGGTCACCGCCGACTTCCCGACTGACCAGGTCGCGATCGGCACGCCGGTCGAACTCGAATGGACCGAGCGAGACGGCATCCCCATGCCGGTCTTCGCCCCGGCGGTGTCGTCATGACCGATCGCAATCCCATGAAGGATCAGGTCGCGATCGTCGGGCTCGGATCGACCGGATTCTCTCGCGAAGGCGGACCCTCCCCGCTCGCAATGGCGTTGGCGGCCGCCACCGAAGCAATCACCGATGCTGGCCTCACCGCCGCCGACATCGACGGCATCGTGGCCACCAGCGAGCCTGGAGCCACCGGCCCCGAGAAGATCGCGGCCGGTCTGGGAATCACCGAGGCGACCCATCACACCAAGCCGACCCCCGTTGCCATGTTCTCGTTGCTCGACGCGGCCCGAGCGGTGTTCAGCGGTGCCGCCGACCATGTGCTCGTCGTGACGCCGGTCGTGATGGGCGCGTGGAACAGTCGACGCGCCGTTGGAGACCCATGGCGGCGCGGCACCCGCAGCGGCATCCTCCCCGTCCCGGAAGATGCGACGATGGCCGCCGCCTATGCCGCCTGGGCCAGCCGCTACATCCACGAGCACGGGGCGACGAAAGACCCGTTCGCCCGGGTGGCGATCAACTCACGGACGAATGCCGCAGCCAACCCGCTGGCGGCCATCACTGCTCCACTCTCGTTCGGTGCCTACGACGCGGCGCGAATGATCCGCGAACCGCTCAACATGTATGACATGGACCTGCCGGTCGACGGCGCCGACGCATTCGTCCTGACGACCGCCGAGCGGGCTCGCGAGCTCCGACACCATCCGGTCCTGATCCATGCGGCCAGCACGGGCATCGTCGGGAAGAACGACGAGGACCAACTCGACGGGCTCCACCGGCACGGCCAGCACGTGGTGGTCGATCAGCTGAAGCGCCACACCGACATCTGGATCGACGACATCGATCTCTTCTACCCCTACGAGGGGTTCACGATCATCACGCTGGCCTGGTTCGAGAACTGTGGGTTCTGTCCACCCGGCGGGGCCGAGTCATTCCTGCGTGAGCATTGGAACGACGATGCACAGCGAATCGAGAT
>CALKOE010000329.1 GCA_938091985.1 uncultured Acidimicrobiales bacterium
TGCCGTCGACGGTGTTGGGCCCGGCACTCATTGACCACGGCTGCCCGTAGGTAAGTGGGTGGATGATCGAGATCATCGAGCCGGTCCGCGCAGCGGACGAACACATCGTGGACGGCATCCTCGGCCGCTGTGTTGGACCCCGTCATCAAAAGGGCCACTCTCATCAGCGGCGCGAAGAGCGAGCGATAGGTCTCTTCCATGCCGACGGGCGGCTGTCGCTTCACGGTGACGAGTTCCCTTTCCACACCCTCTAACAGTCTTGGGGGCAACGAAATGTTGCACCCCCCGACGGAACGGTGACACTCAGCCCCGATCGCCGAGGTCGTATTCGGCCATGTAGTAGGGGTGGTCCGGGTTCCACACTGTGAGTGGGACCGGGTTGTCGGCCTCACCGACAGGGCGCACGTCGGCGCCCGTTGTCTGGGTCACACCGTCGCCGAGGTCGGCGCGGGCCCGTTCGACGTGGACCTGCAGTTCAGCGACCACGTCGGGGTGGTCGGCAGCGACGTCGGTGGTCTCGCCGATGTCGGCCTCGAGGTCGTAGAGCTCGTTCATGTCCTCGTCGCGATCGCCCTTCCATCCGGTCTTGGCGACATGGAGTTTCCACTTGCCTACGCGCACCGCCTCGAGGTTGGCGCCCTGGTAGTAGAAGAACGCGTCGTGCGGCGACGACGGGTCGGACCCCTCGAGCAGCGGGACCAGGCTGCGGCCGTCGATCGTGCGGTCGTCGGGCACCGCGGCGCCACACCAGTCGGCGAAGGTCGGCAGGAAGTCCATGGCCGTTGCGACAGCATCCGACGTCGTCGCCGCCGGCACATGCCCGGGCCAGCGCACTATGCACGGAACCCGCTGACCGCCCTCCCATGTCGTCCCCTTCGTCTCACGAAGCGGCAGGTTGCTCCCCTCCCCCGGACGGGCCAATGCACCGTTGTCGCTGGTGAAGATCACGATCGTGTCGTCGGTGAGTCCGAGTGCCTCGAGCTCATGCAGCAGCACGTCGAGCGCCCAGTCGATGCAGCGCACTGCAGCGCCATACGAGCCGTTGCGCGACTCTCGCTGGAAGCGGTCCTGCACATAGATCGGGAGGTGCACATACATGTGAGCGAAGTAGAGGAAGAACGGCTCGTCCTTCTTCTCGCGCATGAACCGGATCGACTCCTGGAGGTAGCGCTCCGTGAGTGCGGCCTGGTCGGGCTGCTCCTCCTGCACCGTGTCGTCGAGCATCAACGGCAACGGCGGGTAGTCGCCGTCTTGCAGCTTGATGCCGAGGAACGACTCCATGCCCTCCTGCATCTCTTCGGACATCCCCGGCGATTGGCGGCCCATGTCGTTGCTGTAGGGCAGGCCGTACCAGGAATCGAATCCGTGGTTCGTCGGCAGGAACTCTTCCTGATCGCCGCAGTGCCACTTCCCCACCATCTGGGTGGCGTAGCCGCTGTCCTTGAGCATCCGAGCGATCGTGACCTCCGACGGGTTGAGGCCGAAGCGCATCCCTGGGAACAACACGTGGACACCGTTGAACGAGTCGAACCCGAAGCGCGAGGGATAGCAGCCCGTCATCAGGGCGCCGCGTGACGGAGTGCAGACCGGCGACGCGACGTAGAAGTCGGTCAATCGCATGCCGTCGGCCGCGAGCTGGTCGAGCACGGGGGTGTCGTGGACCTCGGAGCCGTAGCAGGCAAGGTCGCCGTAGCCGAGATCGTCGCAGTTGATCAGGACGATGTTGGGTTGGTTGGTCGTGCGGGCCATGGCCGCCGAACGTAGCCCGCTCGTCAGCGCGGGTCGATCAGCAGGCTCTTCATCGAGCGGCCGATCGAGCTGGTCGAATCGAACAGCTGGGCATCGGTGGACCCGAACCCTCGTGGCGAGACTCGCACCAACGAGCGCTGACCGATCCACGGCCCTTCGGGAACTCGATGGAACTGCATGCTCAGGTCGGGATTGACCGAGAGGTACTTGTCGAAGTCCATGATGCTGCCGGCGCTGGAGATCATGTCGGCCGCCGCTGCCGCAAACGTCATCTGGCTGGTCTCCTCTCCCGCCACGAACGGAGTGTTGAGACGCAGCCAGCTGATGGCACGGCCGGGCACCTCTTCCTGGCGACGCATCGTGAAGTTGTGAACGAAATCGACGCCGTGCACGGTGATGTCGATGTCCGCCATGCCGTCGGGACCGGGCGGCGGCTCGTCCTCGGCCCACGGCTCGGGCACCTGGTCTTCGGCAACCACGGAGTCGTCGATTCTGATGCGCATGGCCGTGGCCCGGCCGACGATCTCGCCGTCGACCTCGTAGTCGCACGAAAGCGACTGCACGCGCCGACCATCACGAACGACGTTGGCGGTCACGCGGGTCGGGCCCATCGGCACCTTGCGGCTCATGTCGACCGACATGCGGGTGAGCATCATCGGTTGTGCCGACGGTGCCTGCTCCACGGCCCGGGCCATCAGCCCGGTGACCGCGCCACCGTGTTGCACACCTGGAAACCAGGGGCCGCACGCGGTGGGTTGCGGGATCAGCAGGTCGCCGTCGGGGATGAAGATGGCCTCGGTCACGGCGGTGAGGATACGGAGCCGCGACCGGCGAGGCGGTGATCGCTGGTGAACAGCCCGCGGGTGAGCCCTATTGCCATGACCGCAGCGGTCGCTGACACCGAACCGAGCACCAGATACATGACCGACACCTGCACCCGCACCGCGTCGACCGGTTCGACCCCGGCGAGGATCAGACCGGTCATCGCTCCCGGCAAGGCGATGAGGCCGACTGTCTTCGTCGTCTCGATCTGCGGGATCAGTCCGGTGCGAACCGCCTCGCGCAGGTGAGGCGCGAACGCGTCTTGCGCCGAGAGGCCAAGCGAGAGTCGGGCTTCGATCAGATCGCGATGATCATTGGCCTCGGCGACGATGCGGCGGGCCACAACGACGGTGGCGGTCATCGAGTTGCCGATCATCATTCCGGCGATCGGAACGATGGCGCGCCCTGTGGGCTCGAAGACGCCGAGGCCGAAGAGCACACCGAGGCTGACCACGGCGGCAGCGGCAAAGGCGGAGAGCGAGAGCGGAATCACGTTGGGAACCTCCGGCGCCCGCCGCCGCACGGTCCATGCAGCCACCACCGCCATGAGCACCACCCAGATCCAGGTGAAGATCAGCGGATCGTCGTCGTCGACCACGATGCGCAGGGCAAAGCCGACGACCAGGAGCTGCACCAGAGCGCGCAGTGCGGCCACGATCAGGTCCTTCTCGAGTCCGAGCCGTCGAACGAGCGAGAGCGCGAGGGCGACGCCGATGAGAATTCCCGAGATTGCGAGTCCGGCCAGGCCGATGTCGGCAAGTGGCTCGTTCATCGTTCCCCTCCGACCGCTCGGCGCACATCGGCGTCGCCGTGCTCCGCGAGTTCGACCGCGTTCCCCGTGGCCAGGATCCGACCCTCGCCGAGCACGACCACGCGATCGGCCAGGCGCCGGCACTGGGCGGGATCGTGCGACACCCAGATCCACGAGATTTGCATGGGACTGTCGGGATGAACGAAACGCAGGGCCAGGTCTTCGATCGCATCTGTAGCCGCCGGGTCGAGCGACGAGGTCGGTTCGTCGGCGAGGATCACGGCGGGGCCGGTCGCGATCGTTCGGGCCAGGCACACCCGCTGCCGCTCCCCTCCCGACAGCTCGCTCGCCGAACGGTGCAGGAAGGAAGGGTCGAGGTCGACGAGACCACACAGGTCGGCGCCGGTCTCCTCATCGAGGTCCATCGCTCCGATCCGGAAGTTCTCGAGCACCGTTCCTGGCGCCACCGTGGGATGCTGAAACACCATCCCGACCTCGCGGCGGTGCATCAGCACGTCGGTCTCTTGGATCGGGACGCCCTGCCACGTGATCGAACCGGCATCCGCAACGTCGAGCCGGTTGAGCAGCCGGAGCAGAGTGCTCTTGCCAGACCCGGAGGCGCCGGCCAAGACAGTGATGCCCTCGGCAGGAATATCGAGATCCACGCCGTCGAGACGCGGCCGAGGAGATCCCTCGACCCGCACCCCTTTCAGCTCGAATCCGGCATCGCTCACCCCGACACTCTGCCGCACGCAGGGCCGACTCCCGACGCTGGTTGAATCTGGACTGTTGCCGACCGCACCCGACGATGTGCCACGCTGAGCGGATGCACACTCGGATCGGTTATGGCATCGGCGCAGTGCCCAAGCTCATGGGACAGCCCGACGGGTTCGGGTCGGTCGTCGACGACCTCGACCGGTTGGGCTACGACTCCCTCTGGTTTCCGGAGCGGGTCAACAGTCCTCAGCTGGATCCGATCGTGGCGATGTCCTACGTCGCCGGGCGCGCCAAGCGGCTCAAGTTCGGGCCCGCTGTCTCCGTGGTTCCGGGTCGCAATCCGATCCTCATGGCGAAGATGCTCGCCAGCCTCGACGTCGTCTCGGGGGGACGTTGCCATCCCGCATTCGGGCTCGGCATCGCCAACACTGCCGAGCACCAGGCGTTTCAGGTCGACCGCAAGGAGCGGGCCCCGTGGCTCAACGAGGCCATGCCCCTCATGCGCCGCCTCTGGGAGGAGGACGAAGTCGACCACGAGGGTCCTCGGTTCACCGTGAAGGGCGCTCGTGTGCTGCCGAAGCCGCTCCAGCAGCCGCTCGAGATCTGGCTCGGCGGTCAGGCCCCCTCGGAGTTGCGCCGTACCGGCCGACTCGCCGACGGCTGGCTCGCGTCGTTCACCACTCCGAAGCATGTGGCCGAGGGAATCACTGTGATCGAGGAGGCCGCGGCTGATGCCGGCCGCACGATGGATCCCGAGCACTATGGCGTGTTGATCCCCTACCTTCCGGGCGACGGCGAGAGCGATGTGCCCGAGGCCCTCAAGGCCGTGGTGGCAGCTCGCAAGCCCGATGCCGACCCGCGGGACGTGGTCGCCACCAGCCACGACCGCATCGTCACGCTCATCAACGACTACCTCTCCGTCGGTGCGTCGAAGTTCGTGTTGTTCCCGTTCGCTGAGCCCGAAGACTGGCACGGCGAGATCGAAGCCCTCGCCCAAGTGACCCTGCCGCTGCAGACCTGACGCCTACCGTGGGGCGATGCGTCGCTCTCTCGGACTCGTCGGCCTGCTCCTCGCCGGCCTGGTGGTCTTCGGGTCGGCGTGCTCCTGCGATTCGTTCTGCAGCAACGAGGCAGAACAAACGCGGTTCACCGGTGAGCTGCTGTCTGCCGATGGCCGCGTGCTCACCTTTGCTGGCCCCGACGGCCCACGCGACGTCTACGTCGAAGGCCACGAGTACCTCCTCGATGTCGGGACCACGTATCGAGTGACGGCACTGCGAAACGTACACCCGGCGGCTGAATGGGCCACCCACATCAACGGCGGATGCGGGTGCCAGGAGATCAACATCACCCACGAAGACGGCGTGCGGGTGAACACCGGCCTCTGGGCTCGCGTGAAGCACGCGGTGCCGTTCGGCAAGATCGCCATCGCAATCCTCGCGATACCGGTTCTGACCATGACGGCCGTTTCGGTGAACCGAGCGCGTGACGGCCGGCGGCGCCACATCGGCACCGACGACCTTCCCTTCGACGAATGGGTCGACATCGAGGACTGAGCCGATCCGCAGCGCCAGTTACTAGGCAGTGAGGAGACCCAGACGGTCGTGCGGGCCGGCGAGGATCTCGTCGGTCGGACCACCCAGCCAATCGAGCGCAGCGGAGTAGACGGAGCGAGTGTCGATCGCCGCCGGGATGTCGCCGCGTTCGAGATTGTCGAAGTCGTAGCCACCGACGATCTGCCCGCCGGAGACCTCCGGACCGAGCAGGAACTGACACCCACCCTGACCGTGGTCCGTACCCGCCGAGCCGTTCTCAGCCGCCCGGCGACCGAACTCCGAAGTGGTCACGAGCATCACCTTGTCTGCATTTCCGTCGGCTTCGAGCCGAGCCATGAAAGCAGCGATGCCGTCGCCGATGTCGGAGAGCAGGTCGGCGTGGGTGCCCGCTTGGTTGGCATGAGTGTCGAAGCCACTGATGCCGACGGTGATCACCCGAGTGCCGATGTCGAGATCGATGATGCCCGCCGCCGTCTGCAGCAGCCCAGCGGCGGTGTTGCCGTCGTTGGGTGCCACTTCGAACTCGTCGCCCGCCCCTCCTGAAACGGATGCCAGCAGGTCGACGGCCGAGAGCGTGGACGGAATTGCATACTGCGCCGCCGCGAGCTCTGGCACGCTCGAGAGCGGTTCGGCGGTGGCCAGGAACGCAGTGACCAGGGCGTCGTTGTCGGCTCGATCCATCGTCTGGAGTGTGAACGTGGCCGGCGAACGAACCACCGTGGCCAGAGTGTTCATCCCGACGAGCGCCCGGCTGCCACCGCCGAGGGCGATCGCGCGCAGCGGGTCGTTCTCCCCATCCAACGTGGCGTCGAGCCATCGACCGAGCCATCCCGTCTGCGACGATGCTCCGGGTACGGCAGACCACCACGTGTCCATGGCCTTGAAGTGCGACCGGCTCTGCTCGTCCATGGCGCTACCGGCAACCGCGGCCATCGAGCCGGACTCCCAGTAGGGGCCCAACGCCGCCAGCGACGGGTGCAGCGTGAAGTCGGTACCGCTCAGCGAAACGAGTTCGCTCTCGGCGATTGCCAACTGAGGCCGAAGGTCGCGATAGCGGCCGTCGGCCGACACCAGCGTGTTGAGCGCATCATTGCCGCCGGCCATCTCGAGGATCACCAACACTCGTTGGTCGTAGGGCACGCCGGCAGGGACGGCGAGCGTGGAGGTCGTGGGCGCCAGCGAGGACGTGGTCGTCGTCGCGAGTCGCGCTGCAGAGTTGTCGACACTGTCTCGTACCAGTGCGGCCCAGACCCCTCCACCGACCGCCGCGACAC
>CALKOE010000330.1 GCA_938091985.1 uncultured Acidimicrobiales bacterium
CTGCCCAGATGCAGGCGAAACAGACGAGATGCGCCGCCGTCAGATGCTCACCGTAGTAGATGCCGACGATGAACTGCAGCGTCGGCGCGATGAACTGCAACATGCCCACGAGCCACAGCTCGATGCGGCGGGCAGCCGTGGCAAAGAGGAGGAGGGGTGCCGCAGTCACCACACCGGCGCCGAGCAGCCAGACGTTCATGGCCGGCGACGAGGTGGTGAAGACGCTCTCGGCGGTCCCGACCTGCACGAGCAGCAGCACGAGGGCAAAGGGGAAGAGCACGAACATCTCGAGCGTGAGCCCGTCGAGCGAACCGGCCGGCGAGGTCTTCCGAATGAGGCCGTAGAGCGCAAAGGTGCCGGCGAGGAAGAGAGAAACCCAGGGCACCGTGCCGACATCGATGGCCAACACCACGACGCCGACCGACGCGACGACCACCGCAACGAGCGAACCGAGGCGCAGGCGCTCCTTCAGCACCACAACACCGATGAGCACGCTGACCAGTGGATTGATGAAGTAGCCGAGACTCGCCTCCAGCACACGATCGTCGTTGACCGCCCACACGAAGACGAGCCAGTTCGAGGCCAGGAGCGACGCGGTGAGCACGAACATCCAACGGGCGCGTCGATCGATCAGCAGCTCACGCACCCGGCCGAAGGTTCGGCCGGCGAACTGGACCGCAACCAGGAACAGCAGCGTGGTGAGCACTCGGTGAACAACGATGTCGCCCGCGGCGACCGTGTCGACCGAACGCCAATAGATCGGCGAGAGTCCCCAGAGCACATAGGCCGTCGCCCCGATCACCACACCCCGGTTCATGTCGAGACGCTACCGGGGCTCGTTGATCTCGCCCGAGAGATACGAGCGGATCTCGCCCGGGTTCGTGAGGTGATGGACGGTGAGATGCGGCGAGGAGCCATCGGTGAACCGTCGGAACTTGTCGCGATAGATCGGGTGATTGACCCAAGCCCAGCGAATGATGTTCTTCTCCGGGTCCCATCGGTAGAAGTTGCCGAGTGGTTCACGAATGTCGTTGCCAAAGAGCGGCTCCCGGGTGAGCGAACGGCGAACCGTTCGCTTGATTGTTCGCCACATCACCGTGCGCCGCGGAAGGTCGAGCCACACGAATGTGTCGGCCCGGTCGATGTGGAGACCGCTGCACATCGTGAGGTAGTTGCCACAGGTGACCCAACCCTGCGGCGCGTCGTCCATCGCTGCGACGAGGTCGCGACGGAACTCCTCGGGCGTCGCCGAACCCCAGTCGGTCACGTGGAAGAGCCCGTCGAGTTCGATGTGGCGCAAGCCAAGCTCGTCGGCCAGCTGACGGGCCAGCGTGGACTTCCCGTTTCCCGGACAACCGACGACCACGATTCCTCGCACAACCAGATCGTAGAACGTTCGGAGTGAGTCTGTTTGTTGAACTCACTCCACCCGAGGACTAGACCGGAGTCATGACCGACACCCGTAACGACCAGGAGTGGCACAAGACGGCCTGCAATCTCTGCAGCATCAACTGTGGTGTGGAGATCAAGCTCGACGGGCGCAGCTTCGCCCGCGTGCGCGGCGACAAGGCCAACCCCCAGAGCCAGGGTTACACCTGCGAGAAGGCCCTGCGGCTCGACCACTACCAGAACGGGCCGCACCGTCTGACCTCGCCGATGCGCCGCACAGCCGACGGCAGCTACGAGGAGGTCAGCTGGGACACCGCGATCAGCGAAGTGGCCGCCGGACTGGCCAAGGTCCGCGACGAGCACGGCGGAGAGACGATCTTCTATTACGGAGGCGGCGGCCAGGGGAACCACTTGCCAGGCGGCTACTCAGGCGCGACTCGCAAGGCACTCGGCATGAAGTACTCGTCGAATGCGCTTGCGCAGGAGAAGACCGGCGAGTTCTGGGTCGATGGCCAACTGTTCGGCTCGATGGGCTGTCACACGACCCCCGACATGCACCACACCGACTGCGCGGTCTTCCTCGGGAAGAACCCGTGGCACTCCCACGGCATCCCGCGCGCCCGCACGGTCATCAAGGAGATCTCCAACGATCCCGACCGCACCCTCATCATCATCGACCCTCGCCTCACCGAGTCTGCTGAACTCGCCGACATCCACCTTCGGGTTCGGCCCGGTGGCGACGCGTGGCTCCTCGGCGCCATGCTCAAGATCCTCGTCACCGAGGACCTGGCCGACGCCGAGTTCCTGGCCGAGCGGACCAACCGGCTGCCCGAACTCGAACGACTGCTCGCGACGGTCGATCTCGACGAGTGGGCGGACAAGGCCGGTGTGCCGCTCGCCGAGATCCGTCACGCCACTCAGGCCATCGCAGCCGCAGAGAGCTGTGCGATCTTCGAGGACCTCGGCATACAGATGGCGCCGCACTCCACGCTCAACTCGTGGCTCGAGAAGCTGATCTTCATTCTCACCGGCAACTTCGGCGTGAAGGGCGGGATGAACCTCCACACCCGTTTCGGCAAGCTGACCGGAGGTGGTGGCGGCGGCGACCGTCGCACCCCGGTCGGCAACCATCGGATCCTCGGCGGCCTGATGCCGTGCAACGGCATCCCCGACGAGGTCCTCACGACCCATCCCGATCGCCTCCGTGGAGCCATCATCGAGTCGTCGAACCCGATCCACTCGCTCGCCGATTCACCGAGGTGGCGCGAGGCCTTCGAGGCTCTGGAGTTCACCGTGGTGGTCGACGTGGCGATGACGGAAACCGCCGAGTGCGCGGACTACGTGCTTCCGGCCAGCTCGCAATACGAGAAGGCTGAGGCCACGTTCTTCACCCTCGAGTTCCCAGAGAACTACTTCCACCTACGCCCACCGCTGCTCGCTCCGATGCCGGGCACGCTCACCGAGGCCGAGATCCATCGACGCCTGTGTCGCGAGCTCGGGGCCTACACCGACGACGACCTCGCCCCACTTCACGCAGCAGCGGCCGAGGGCCTCGATGCCTACGCGGCGGCGTTCTTCACCGTGCTCGGCAACAATCCCGGCCTCGGCAAGTTCCTCCCGATGGTCCTGTTCGAGACGCTGGGTCCTGTCATGCCGGAAGGCATGGAGACCGCGGCTGCGATCTGGGGCTTGTCGCAGACCTTCGTCGCCGAGGAGCCAGAGTCGGCCGCTCGAGCCGGCTACGCCTCGGGAAACGAGCTCTTCACCGCGATTCTCGACTCGCCCAGCGGCGTCGCGTTCTCGAGCGATCCCTACGACACCACCTGGGAGCGAATGCGGCACGACGACAGGAAGATCAACCTCGTTGTCGATGAACTCGTCGACGAATTCCGCTCGCTTGCCTCCGAAGATCCCCGGGTGATCAACGACGAGTTCCCGTTCATCCTCGCTGCCGGTGAACGTCGGTCGTCCACCGCCAACACTGCGATGCGTGATCCCGAGTGGCGACGCAAGCACCCGACCACCGGTCTACGGCTCTGCGCGGAAGACGCCGAGAAACTCGGCGTGGAAGACGGCGCAAAGATCCGCATCGTCACCAAGCGAGGCGAAACGATCAGCAGCGTGGAGATCTCCGACTCGATGCGGCCCGGCCACATCTCGCTTCCCAACGGTCAGGGCTTGTCGTATCCCGACGCCGACCCAGAGATCGATCTGGGCGTGAGCCTCAACGAGATCACGTCGATCGAGGATCGTGACTGGTTCGCGGGCACCCCCCACCACAAGCATGTGCGCGCCCGTCTGGAACTCGTGTGAGGCGCACACGGTTCGACGACGCCTTCTGTCCGATCGCACGGGTCACCGATCTCCTCGGAGACTGGTGGACGCCGCTGGTGCTGCGCGACGCGATGTACGGCATCACGAAGTTCGAGGACTTCCAGCAAGAATTGGGGGTCAGCCGCGCCGTGTTGTCGGCTCGGCTCGTTCGCCTGGTCGATGAAGGCCTGCTCGACAAGATCCCCTATCAGGACCGGCCGGTGCGCCACGAGTATGTGCTCACCGAGAAGGGGCGAGCCGCCGGCGATGTCTTGGCAGCAATGTGGCGCTTCGGCGAGGACCACATGTGGGAGGGCGACGACCAACCGCTCGTCGAGCTCGCTTCTCGCACGACCGGCGAGCAGGTTCGCCCGCTGGTGGTCGATGAGGCCACGGGCGAACGAGTCGAACTCGATCGGCTGAAGCTCCGCCGACGGCGCTGACTCGGGAACCACACACCCACCTCGATCGTCAAAACACTCATGCGACGCCAACGAGTCCTGCTCACCCTCGCCGCCATCATCATCGGAGTGATCGTGTTGCAGGAACCGGCCAGCGCCGATTGCGAGGGCCCAACGCTCGACTACGAGACCGGTGAGTTCGCGCCGGGCGAGACCATCGAGGTCACCGGCCAGTGGTTCGGCAACAACTGCTACGACACCGGCCCACCGCCCGACGGCGAGGGATTCCTCGGGTTGCCGATCGAAGGCATCGACATCGTCGTGGTGCAGGGCACCAACGAGTGGACCGTCGCGACCGGTGACGCCGACGCCGACTACGCATTCGCCGTGCGGGTGATGCTCCCGCCCGATCTCGGGTCCGGCGAGGCCACGGTGACAGCGCGCTACGCCGCCGACTGGGGCCCGTGGATCGCCACCACCGAGCCGCTCATCATCACCGATGACCCTCCCCTCGTAGAGGAGCTGGAGGTGGCGACCTTCGCGCCGGCTGTCCCAGCGACCTTGCCGGTTCCCGAGCCGGCGGATGACGACACGGGCCGGGCCACCTGGATCGCTCTCGCCATGGTCGTCGCGGCGGCAGCCATCGGCGGCCTTCTGGTGCTGTCGAGGCGCTAGCCCAGAATCGCCCGGAGATCGGCGGCCGGGTCCTGACGGAAGTAATCCTTCAGGGCCTCGTAGAGCGCCGGATCCTGCTCCGCCATCTCGATCGGCTTCTCGAAGAAAACCTCGGTCGCTTCGGCAAAGAACTCGACCGGACTCGTCGCTCCGTACTTGTCGATCAGCTGCCGACAGCGTTTCCCTCGGCGCCGGTGCTGGTAGGCGCTGCCAACCGCCTCGGTCCAGATCGCCCGCTCTCGCTCGCCACCCACATCGGGACGGCCGTCGACCACCCCGTCGTAGCCATCGAGCACGTGGGCGAACTCGTGGTAGACGACGTTGCGCCCGTCGTCGTCCCACTCGGTGCCGGTTTCGACCTCGCTCCACGACAACGCGAGATGCCCGCTCGACTCCGCTGCACCGTGGAGCCGCACCACTCCATCCCGGGTTTCCAGCACAAACGTGGTCTCGGCGATGGTGACCCGGTGCACGAACCGGTAGGGCTCGTAGCCGAGGGCAAGGATGAGCCGGCACGCATGGAGGATGATCACGCGTCGCATCGGGCCCTCGACCTCTAGGCCGTGGCGACCGTCGAAGCGCACCACCGATTCGAACATTCGTGAGAGCTGCACGAGGCGCCGTTGCTCGGCTTCTGAGAGCATGTCGGCGAACGACAGCCGCCGGACGTCCGATGCCCACTCCGGTGGCGGGTCGCCCCGATAGCGAAACTCGAGAATCCGCTGCATGAGCCTGCTGACCGACATGAGGGGCCGACCGTAGCCGGGCGCGCGACACTGCCCATGTGCAACTCGTCGATCTCGTCGCCGCCACGTCCGACGTAGCGGCCACCCGCGCTCGCAAGGAGAAGATCGCTCGGCTTGCCGATCTGCTGCGCACCGCGACCGTCGACGAGATCGCTGTGGTGGTCGGCCTGATCTCGGGCGACCCTCGCCAGGGTCGTATCGGTGTGGGCTGGGCAACCGTTCGAGACGTCCCCGCGGGGACGTCGAACTCGTCGACCCGAACCGTTGCCGGCCTCGACGCATTGCTCGATGAGGTCGCCCACATCCACGGAGAGGGCTCCCAGGCCGCCCGCATCGAGCTGCTGGCCGACTTCCTGGCCGGAACCACGGTCGAGGAGGCCGGCTTCATCCGCCGCCTCCTGATCGGTGAGCTCCGCCAGGGCGCCAACGCAGGAATCGTCACCGATGCCGTTGCCAAGGCCACCGAGGTTCCTGCTGCCGTGCTGCGACGCGCGGTGATGCTGTCGGGGGATCTCGGCGCCGCTGCCGAGATCGCAGCTCGCGACGGACGACCGGGCCTCGAAGCTGTCGGCCTCGAACTCCTCCGCCCGATCCAG
>CALKOE010000331.1 GCA_938091985.1 uncultured Acidimicrobiales bacterium
ACGACGGACTGATCAATGTCGCTGTCGCGGTGGGTGCCGGGCGCGACGCGACATGGGAGATCGCCACCGAGCGCGCCGCCGCCGATCCTCGGGTCGTTGTTGTCGCCAACCCCACCGGTCGCACGCCGGTCGGACTCAATCTGGCGGCGGCCAAGGGCTCGTCGCCGATTGTCGCCCGGGTCGACGCCCAGAGCATCCTCCCGCCCCGCTATCTGAAGCGAGCGGTCGAGACCATGCAGCGCACCGGCGCGGCAAATGTCGGTGGGGTCCAGCATCCGGTTGGCGACAACGGCCTTCAGCGGGTCATCGCCGTCGGCATGTGTTCGCCGTTCGGCGCCGGGCCGGCTCGGTTTCGCAGCGACGGTTACGAAGGACCCACCGACACTGTGTATCTCGGAGTCTTCCGCCGTGAAGTACTCGAAGAGGTCGGGGGGTTCGACGAGACTCTCGACCGCAATCAGGACTACGAGCTGAACTGGCGGCTGCGTGACGCCGGGCATCAGGTGTGGCTCGACCCGGCGCTCGTCGTGACGTACCGACCCCGGGCCACCTTCCGTCGGCTCGCCTCGCAGTACTACCAATACGGCGCATGGAAGCGCCATGTTGTGTTGCGCAACCCCCGCTCGCTGAAACCCCGCCAGACGGTTGCCCCACTGCTCGTGGTGGGACTCATCATCTCGACGGTCGAACTTCTCCGACGCCGGGCCCGTGGATGGCTGGTGCCCGCCTCCTACACGGCTGCGGCACTGGGGGTGGCCCGCGACTCGAGGAGCGACCTGCCGCGGAAGTCTGACCGCTATCTCTTGATGGCGGTCTTCGCGACCATGCATGTCGCCTGGGGTGCAGGATTCCTCTTCGGTCGACTCAATCGCGCGGGAGTAGCCGCGGCGACCTGATCAGTCGTGTGTCGTGAGGGTGTTGTCGCCCTTTTCGACATGGGCGAGGTAGGCCTCGATCACCTCGTCGGGATCGCCGACCTTCATGAGTCGTCCGTGGTCGAGCCAGCCGAGGCGGTCGCAGAGGTCGGCCATGAGACGCGTGTTGTGTGACACCAGCACGATGGTGGTGCCGCCGGCGCGCAGCTTGTTCATGTGGTTCATGCAACGTCGCTGGAACTCTTCATCGCCGACGGCAATCACTTCATCGACGAGGAGGAGTTCAGGGTCGACGTTCACCGCCACGGCGAATCCGAGTCGGACGTACATGCCGCTGGAGTAGATCTTGACCGGCTCGTCGATGAACTCGCCGATGCCGCTGAACTCGATGATCTGATCCATCGAGGCCGCCATGTGCTTGCGGCTCAGCCCCAACATCGCGCCGTTGAGGAAGACGTTCTCTCTGCCGGTGAGGTCGGGATGAAAGCCCGAGCCGAGTTCGAGCAGAGCCGAGAGGCGGCCTTCGGACACGATGGTGCCGCTCGTTGGACGGTGAATGCCGGCCATCAGCCGCAGCAAGGTCGACTTGCCGCTGCCGTTGTGGCCGATGAGGCCGAAGAACGAGCCGGGTTCGATGTCGAGATCGATGTCGCGGAGCACCCAGAAGTCGTCTGCTTCCGACTTCTTGCCGAGTCGGAGCATCGCCTCCTTGATGGAGCTCGGGCGGTTGCGCTCGAGTCGGAACTTCTTCGAGACACCGTGGACGTTGATCGATCCGACGCTCATGGTTCCTCACTGATCGCCATGCTCTGGTCCCGGAAGTAGACCCAGCCGATCGAGAACGTGATGATCGCCCAAGCGGCTGCGGCCAAGAGATGGTTCCACTGGGGCACCTCGAGGAAATACATGGCATCGCGGGCGATCGAGACGAAGAGCGAGGGGGGATTCCAGAGCACCAGGGTGCGAGCCAGGTCGGGCACCTCTTCGCGGTTGAGGAGCTCCTCGGTGAAGACGATCGGCACCGTGAAGAACGCAACGTTGAGCAGAATGCCGACGAGGTACTGGACGTCGCGGTAACGGGCGTTGAAGACCGAGACGATGAAGCCGAGGCCAAGGCCGAACATGAGCGCAAAGATCAAGGCGACTGGCAGGAACACGAGCGTCCACGAGATGTTGGCCAGCGCAGCCATGATCACGAGCAGGACCACGGCCTCGAGCCCGGTCTGCACCGAGTTGGCGGCTGCACCGCCGAGCAGCGCGGTCTCAGTGGGGAAGTAGATCTTCTTGCGGAGATCGCTGACGCTGATCAGCCAACCCATCGAGCCGTTGACCACCCCGGTGAAGAGGCTCCAGACGATGAGTCCGGTGAAGAGGTAGATACCGAAATTCTCGGCGTTGCCGTTGTTGGTGGGGGGCGGCTTGGCCCCATAGACGACCCCGAACACGAAGCTGTAGACGAGAACCGTGGTGAGCGGGTTCATGAACGACCAGAACCAGCCGAGCAGGCTCCGCTTGTAGCGGGCCTTCGATTCGCGCTCGGCGAAGTGATAGATCAACGACGCGCTCTTGCGCATCGACGGCGACAGAGTCGGGGTGAGCGAGAGGGACCGTGCCATGACGGGTCGGATCCTACCGATTCGACGTCGGTACGATGGGACGATGCGCCTGAGTCCCGTTCGTCCACTGGTTGTGGCGCTCGGCTTGTTGATCACAACCAACGGTCCCGTCTTCTACGTGGCCAACCGCGTGCTCGACAACGGCCCGAGTTGGGAGGAGTCGTTCACACGGGGTGTGTTCGCAGCGCTGGCGGTGACCGCCGTGGCTGCCGTCGCGCTCGATCGGTACCGAATCGACGGCGCGCGCCTTGCTGCGCAGAACCAGCTGGCGACGGTCGCGATCGTCGTCTTCACCGGCTGGTTGGTCGCGTCGAGTCTCTGGAGCCTCGACCCAGACCTCACCCGCGGCCGGGCGCTGATCTATGTCGGCCTTGCGGCCCTTGCGTGGATCATCGCCGATCTCGGGTTTCGTGACTTCCGCCTTGCGCTCACCACGGCGGCGTTCGGCGCGGTGCTGATGAGCCTCGTGGCCATCGTTGTGTCCGATTCGATCGGCGCTGACCTCAACGGCGACTGGCGAGGCGTCTTCACCAACCGCAACTCGCTCGCGCCGGTCGCGGGCGTCGCGATCTTGATGGGTCTCAGCCTGATGCTCTCGTCGCGCGGGCGGGCTCGATGGCTCGCCGCCACGAT
>CALKOE010000332.1 GCA_938091985.1 uncultured Acidimicrobiales bacterium
GGTGAATGTCAGATCGGCGGCCGCTGGCGTACCCGGCGATGTCTCGATGTAGGTGTAGTCGGGGATTCCGTTGGACGTGATCACCACGACATCGCCGTCGCAGATTGCGTTGGCCTCAGGATCAGGCAGGTCGGCGTTGGCTGACCCGGCGGTACCGATCGTCGCTGCGACGGCCTCACATGAGGAGCTGTCGGAGGTGGCAGCGGTCGATGTCGTGGTTGCCGCTTCGGTCGTCGTCGTGCTGTCCTCAGCCGGCGTCGAGTCTTGCGTGTCGTCGCCACACGCGGACGCCAGGAGCGCAACCGCGAGAAGGAGGGGGATGAGGAACCTGAGTGACTTCATGCGCCCGACCGTAGAGACGGCCCGTAAGTCAGGAGTAAGGGCTCGGGTCAAAGCCGAACGGTCCGAACCGGGCGGCGACGGCTGCGAGAGTGTCGGCGTTCCAGTAGCGCGAACCGGGCGGGGGAAAGCCCATCACCGTGCGCTGGTCGACGTCGGCCGTGCCGATCAGCCGTTCGAGGTCTTGTGCGGGGCGATACGCGGACCAGGCCCATCCAGGGTGGACGACGTTGATCCATTCGGCATCGGCGCGTTTCAGCGTCAGGTTCTGGGCGATCCGGCGAGTGCCGGCGTTGCCCGGCGTGCCGCGATGCCATGTGTCGTGCCGGTAGAGCAGGACTGTGCCCACTCGGTATCGAGCCCTGACTTCGCGCGGATAGAGGTGCTGGGCCCGAAAGGAGGCCTTCTCCGGGGCGTGCTCTCGGAGGTAGGACTCCGCACACTCACGGTCGTTGATGTAGTCGAGCCCCTCCACTCCGGGCGTCTGCACGATCGGCCATGGGTAGGCGGGGTCGTCGGCGCCGCTGCGGGGCACGAGCGCGGTGGCGCCACCACAGTCGTCGACGTCGTCGAGATAGATGATCATCTCCACCGCGTCGGGCTCGGTCCAACGCGACGGATGTGTGAGCATGTGGTTGGGGTAGTCGCAGTGAATGCGCTGGTCGGCGTTGTCGTTCGGTTCCCCCGACGGCGGCCGCCCGTACTTCGGCCAGAGGTCGGACTGGGTGAGGCGAATCCCGCTCACCTCGACCTCGAGTAGGTCGGCCGCTGCCAGTAGCAGATCGGGGTGCAGGGTCACGTCGTTGAACGCTGACGACGGTGACGGGAACACGAAGCGCTGCCCGCTGCCGAAGTCGCGCATTTCGGCAGCCTCCGTTGTGCCTGGCCCCGGGAAGAAGGCGGCGGCTTCGTCGCGGAGTCGGCTTATGAGATCGCCGGGAAGGAGTCCGTCGACGAGGCAGAAGCCTTGGTCCCGCCAGGACGCGACATGAGATGCGGTCAGACGGGCGCGTGTGTTGTCGCGGCCGACCGGCGTCGGTTCGACCCAGCGCTCGAGATCGGTACTCAGGCCGTGCGGCCCTTCGCGATGTGCGGGCCGAGGTTGTCGAGCGCCGCGCCGAGGTTCTTCCCCATGGCGCCCTTTGCCCCCTTGAGTAGCAGCGACAGGGGGAACTTTCCCTCGATCCCCATCTTGTAGGTCACCGAGGTGCGGTCATTGCCGAGATCGTCGATCGTGACGAGTTCGACCATCGATCGGAGCCCGGGCATCGTTGCCGACAACACGACGAAGCCCCAGCGTTCGCCGGGCTCCCACACGTTGAACTCCTCGTCGACGGCCACTCGCTTGTTGATGAAGACGCGGCGCTTCGACCCGACACATTCGTTCAGGTCACCGAAGCGCTCGGCCCTGATGATCGAGTCGAACCACTCTGGCCAGGTCTCGTGGTCGGCCAGGGCGGCAAACACCTCATCCGGCGTTGCGTCGATCTCTCGGGTGGCGCTGGCCTGGAACGGTGCCTCGTCGATCCATTCGGGCGGTTGTCTGGTGAGCGTTGCCATGGCGCACTGTTGCACGCCGTCTACCGTCACGGCCATGCGTGAGGTAGCGGACCCAGCCGAGTTGGCCGAACTGTTCGGTCGGGACCGAGAGGTGCACGCATACGGATTGGCCGACCTCGAGTCGCCGATCTCGGAGCGCAGCAGGTGGTTTCGTCGCGGAGATGCGAGCGTGGGCATCATCGACCTGGGGGAGGGCATCACGACCGTCTACGCGGTGTCGGCCGCCGACCCTGAGGGGTCGCTTGAGTTGACGATCGATCTCCTGGACCGCATCGTTCCGGGCACGATGATCACCGGGCCCCACGGTCTCGCCGCGGCGGTCGGGCCGCGCCGTCGGGTCGACGACCTCGGGTTGCACATCAAGTGCGTCCGCCGCACGAGCGGTGACGAACCCGAGCGTGGCGCGGTGGTGTCACTGTCGACCGTCGACTTCCCTCGTGTCGCGGCGCTGCATGCCACGGCGCCGGGTGATGCGTTCGTGCTGGAGTCGATGCTCGATGACAACACGTTCGTTGGCCTGGAGGATCCCGATGAGCCCGGCCGGTTGATCGCCGCCGCCGGTACCCACGCGGTGAGCGAGCGCTACGCCATCGCGGCACTGGGTGCGGTTCTGGTCGAACCCGCCCATCGAGGGCGAGGACTCGGTGCCGTGGTCACGGCTGGAGTCTGTGACCGTCTCGAGGGGCGTGTTTCAACGGTCGCCTTGAACGTCGAGGCCGAGAACGTCTCGGCTCGTCGCACCTATGAGCGTCTTGGTTTCGTGGACGTCCTCGACTACGAGGAAGTCATCGTCGACCCGCAGATGTAGCGGGGGTCAGACACCAGATGTAGCGGCGAAGTTGGCTGCGACGAAGTCCCAGTTGAGGAGATGCTCGATGAAGGTGTCGACGTAGGTGGGGCGGGCGTTCTGGTAGTCGAGGTAGTACGCGTGCTCCCAGACGTCGATGGTGAGCAGCGCGGCGTGGCCGTGGGCCAACGGCGTGTCGGCGTCGTCGGTCTTCACGATGGCGAGACCGTCACCCTTGCGCACGAGCCAGGTCCAGCCGGAGCCGAAGTTGCCGACGGCATCGGCCTTGAACTGTGCTTTGAATGCGTCGACCGACCCGAAGCTCGCGGCGATCGCAGCGGCGAGCTCGCCAGTGGGTTCGCCGCCGCCGTTGGGCGACATGCAGTTCCAGTAGAAGGTGTGGTTCCACACCTGGGCAGCGTTGTTGAACAGGCCGCCCGGTTCAGCGGTTCGCACGATGTCCTCGAGTGAGGCGTCGGCCAGTTCGGTTCCCTCGATGAGACCATTGAGGTTGTTCACGTAGGCCGCGTGGTGCTTGCCGTAGTGGAACGAGATCGTGCGATCACTGATGTGGGGAGCGAGCGCATCGTCGGCGTAGGGAAGGGGCGGGAGTTCGATTGTCATCACAGGATCCTCAGGTACGGGGGAATTACGCCAGGATACCCTGTCATATTTCCGATGCCGACTCGGAAGGGAAATCTCGGTCGAGATTCACGCTGCGTTGCGACGCCACGCTTTCAGCACGTCGGTGAGGATCGACGGCTCGACACCGATTGGCGCCTGCACGAGCACCATCGAGTCGAGCGTGAGGTTGCCGGCCCACAGATTGACCGTGGCGTCGGCAGCGAGGAGCCAGAGTCGGACTCCGACCTCGGGGGCGTATTGCTCGACGGCGGTATCGACATTCCACCGGGCGCGGGCAGCCGAGAGATACGCATCGCCGGCATCTGAGCCGCTGGAGGCGATCAACCACAGCTCTCCGACCTCGAGCCCGTCGTCTCGAGAGAGCGTCCGGGCGGCAAAGGGCTGGGTCGACTCGATCTGTTCGGCATCGACCGACCCGTCGAAGGTGAGCAGCTCGGGCGGATCGAGCTCGCTCAACGACAAGGCGGCGGGGAAGTAGCTGAGCAATTCGGCGGTCTCGTCGATGTCGACGGCGTAGTCGATGCTCTCATCGAGGAGGAGACCGGTCACGAAGTCGATCGGTGGCGGTGTCTCCCACGGCGAGAGCCCTTCGCTCACCTCGCGAGGCGCGCCTGGGAGAAATCCGCTCGTGGGTTTCGCTCCGCCGGCGAGTGACGGCGCGGCCTCACTCGAAGTCGGCTCGGCCCGTTCGGGAGTGGTCGCCGTTGGCGGCGGGAGTGCGTTCGCGGTGGGAGCGGTGTCGGTACGAGTCAGAATGAACGCAACCCCACCGACGAGCATCAGGATAGCGAGGACACCGATGCCGAGTTTGCGCAGTTCGTTGTTCTCCAACCCGTCGTGCCACTTGCGTTGGGGCGCAGTGGCTTGGGGTGCGACCTCTTCGAACGCCGTCTTGCCGCAGATCGAGCAGATCGACGACTGCACGAGGGCCCGGCAATGTGGGCACGTCTGGTGAATGTCGGGGCTCATACCTCTCCGATCGGCGCGAACGCTGCCGACTGTGAGGAAGTGAGCGATTCGCGACGCGATCCGGGGTCACCTCTGGATCGTCGAATTTCCGAACTGGACGGTCTCCGTGGGCTGGCCGTGGTTGCCGTGGTGGCATACCACGCGTGGCCGGATGCCGTGCCTGGTGGTTGGCTCGGGGTCTCGGTGTTCTTCACCCTTTCGGGGTTCTTGATCACCGGCATTCTGATTCGCGATCACACACCCGACCGCGCATCGCTCGCTCGCTTCTGGCTCACCCGAGCCCGGCGGCTTCTTCCGGCTGCGCTGGTCACCATCATCGTGGCGGTCGGTGCAGTCGCGATCATCGATCCCGATTCACTGCGCCGGGTGGCGGCGGATGCACTTGCATCGATCGGCTATGTCCAGAACTGGAGAGAGGCCGCCGCGCCGGGCGGTTATGGCGCGATCTTCGACATCGGCCTTCGTCCGCTCGCACACATGTGGAGTCTCTCGATCGAGGAGCAGGCCTACGTTGTCCTACCCCTCCTGACCCTCTGGCTCGGCCCGCGGCGGATGTTGCTCGTCGGTGGTTTGGTGGCCCTTGCCGGCACCGTATTTTGGTGGGGCTCGCCCGACGCCTACTACGCCACCCCGGTTCGCCTGCTCGAGGTGCTCAGCGGCGCCGCACTCGCGGTCTGGCTCGCCGAGGGACGCCGGGTTCGGCTTCCGGCGCCGGCCGGACTTGGCGCCGCCGCAGCGCTCGTCGCCGGCGTCTTCGTGCTCAGCGAGTCACATGATCTGGTGAGCCGAGGCGTGCTGCCTCTTGCCGCCGCGTTGTCGGCTGTGGTGATCGCGACCTTGCAGCAGCGCTCCATCCCGGCGCTGTGCACCCGACCGCTGCGATGGCTCGGTCATCGCAGCTACGCGATCTATCTGTTCCACTGGCCGCTGCTGGTGTTGCTCGATGCACCGCCGGTCGTGGCGGTGGTGCTGACGCTCTTGTTGGCCGAACTGTCGCACCATCTCGTGGAGTGGCCGATCCGTTCGAAGCGGGTGGCGACGCGCCGCCCGGCGATGATCTTCACCGGCGCCACGATCATCTCGTTCGTCGTAGCCGGCACAGCGCTCGCGGCCGCACCCCGATCGGCGACCGACGCCGAGATCGCGGCAACCACTGCGGCGGCGCTCGACGAGATTGCTTCCGTGTCTCGTGAGGTCACACCGACGACGCTCGCCCCTTCAACAACACCGGCGACCACCGACACGACCTCTGACCCGACCACTGACCCGACCACTGACTCGACCACCACGACGGCTCCCGACACGCGCATCGCCGTTCCCGCCGCCCCGACGGTGTTGATCCTCGGCGACTCGACGGCCAACGCCATCGAGCCCGCCATCAGCGGGTGGGTCGGCGTCATCGGTGGCACGCCGATCGACGGAGCGAAGTCGGGCTGCTCCCCGATGTTCGCCGAAGGAAGCAACGCCCGTTGGTACACCAACCTCGTCGCCAACCCCACGGCCTGTCGCGAACCAGTGACGGCCGACGTCGACATGGTCCTGGTGGTGGATCACGGTGTGCCGCTCTTCGATCACTTCGATCGTGACGCCGACGCATGGACCGACCTCACCAGCGAGTCGTTCGTCGGGGAGATGCCTGTCCAGTACGAGCGGATGATCGCTGATGCCGCGGCGGTCGACGCCGTGGTGGTGTTCACGACGCCGCCGGTGCCGTTCCCGGCATTCGGAGAATGGCTCGGCTACCACACCGGCACCGAGGTGCAACGCCGACTGAACTATGTCGACCTCGTCACCTCGCTCGCAGCCGAGCACTCCGGCGTGCATGTCATCGACGTCGGTGCCGCGGTCGATGCCGACCCGGATCGCTACCCGCGCGAAGACGGCATGCATCTCGATGCCGACACCGGCGCGATCCACGCGGTGATCGACCTCATTGCCCCGGCGTTTCGTCTCGCGAGCTGATCAGATCCGCTCGAAGTAGCGGCGCATCTCCCAGTCGGTGACGGCAGCGTCAGCCGCTGCGATCTCCTGCGCGAGGTGGTGGCTGTAGTGATCGACGACGTCGTCGCCCAACAGTCGTCGAGCGTCAGCGCTCGCCGCGAATCGCGCCTGCGCCTCGTGCAGCGTGCTCGGCACGGTCGCGACGTCGTCGGCCGCGTAGACGTCGCCGCTGAACTCGGCCGGTGGCTCGATCTGATTGCGGATGCCATCGAGTCCGCTGGCGATAGCGGCGGCATACGCGAGATACGGGTTGACGTCGGCCCCGGGGATCCGGTTCTCGATCCGAAGGCCACCACCCGTGCCGACGATTCGGAATCCGGCCGTGCGGTTGTCGGTCGACCAGGCGATGCGGGTCGGTGCCCACGACTGGCTCTGGTAGCGCTTGTAGCTGTTGATCGTCGGCGCGTAGCAAACCATCAGGTCGGCGGCGTGGTGCATCCAGCCTCCGAGGAACCAGCGGAACACATCGGAGTGAGGATCGCTCGAGTCGGGGTCGCCCACGAAGGCGTTCTGATCGCCGTCCCAGAGCGAGAGGTGGATGTGGCATGAGCTGCCGGGCTGAGCGGCGTCCGGCTTCGCCATGAAGGTGACGCTCACTCCCTGGGCGTCGGCGAGCTCCTTCATGCCTTGCTTCATCACCACGTGACGGTCGGCCATCGTGAGTGCGTCGGCGTAGCGGACGTTGAGTTCGTGTTGCCCGATCGCCGCTTCGCCCTTCGAGTTCTCGACGGGGATCTCGCTGTCGCGAAGGGAGCGTCGCGCGGCGCCCACATAGTCCTCCACTCGAGACGCCTGGAGGAGGTGGTAGTCCTCGACGTACCAGCCGGCCGCTTCGAGGTCGCGGTACCCCTTGCCGTGGGCGTCGCGGTAGCTGTCGCGAAACAGGAAGAACTCGAGTTCCGACGCCGCTGCGGCGGTGAAGCCGGCTTCTGCGAGCTGGTCGAGCTGGTGGCGCAGGATCGACCTGGGCGCAACTGCGACGGGCTTGTGAGTGAGGTTGTCCATCACGTCGCAGAGCACGAATGCAGTGCCGGTGGTCCAGCCGGCTCGGCGCAGTGTGGTCATGTCGGGCACGAGATGGAAGTCGCCGTAGCCGGTCGACCAGTTGCTGTAGGCGAACCCCTCGACGGGTTCCATCTCCATGTCGACGGTGAGCAGGTAGTCACACGCGTGGGTGCCGTCTTCGACCGCGCTTTCGAGGAAGAAGTCGGCGTCGAATCGCTTCCCCATGGTCCGGCCGTAGTGATCGGTGAAGCCGACGACGACCGACTCGATCGTGCCGTCGCTCACCTCTTGGCGGAGTTGGTCAAGCTGCATGGAGGGTTCCCTCAGTGGCCGCGATGAACACGGCTTCGGCGAATGGGCGGTCGAAGGTGATCGGATTGCCACCGGCCGACGGATCGTCGATGGCTGCGGCGGTGATGGAGTCCACAGCCTCCGGGTCGACACCGAGGTCGACGAGTGTGTGCGGCACGTCCATGGCGGCGCGAGTGGCGAGGATGTGGTCGAGGAAGCCGTCGAAGCCGCCGTCGATGGCGCAATAGGCGGCGAGCTGGGCGATGGTCGGTTCGATGGCGCGGCGGTTGGCCTCGAGCACATAGGGCATCACGACGGCGTTGGTCATGCCGTGGTGGGTGTCGAACTGTGCGCCGATCGGATGCGACAGCGCGTGCATGCCACCGAGCCCCTTTTGAAAGGCGACCGCGCCCATCGCTGCAGCCACGAGCATCTGACCCCGGCTCTCGATGTTGCCCGGCTCGGCGACGACGACGGGGAGGTGTTCGAGCACCAACCGACAACCCTCGATGCCGATCCCGTGCGACATGGGGTGGAACCCGGGTGAACAGATTGCCTCGAGGGAGTGCGACAGCGCGTCGAGCCCGGTGCCGACGGTCAGCATGCGAGGCAGGCCGACGGTCAGCTCGGGGTCGCAGATCACGGATCGCGGGAGCATTCCCGGGTGAAAGACGATCACCTTGCGGTGCGTGGCCTCGTCGATGACCACGCCCGCCCGTCCGACCTCACTGCCGGTGCCGGCGGTGGTCGGCACCGTGATGACGGGGGCGATCGTGGTGGCGTCGGCCCGGGTCCAGTTGTCGCCGACGTCTTCGAAGTCCCACATCGGGCGGCTCTGGCCGGCCATGAAGGCGATGACCTTGCCGACGTCGAGAGCCGAACCGCCGCCCACGGCCACCACGCCGTCGTGGTCACCGGCGCGGTATGCGGCCACGCCCGCCTCGACGTCACGACCCACCGGGTTCGGCTTGAGGTCGTGAAAGGTCGCGTGTGCGAGCGGCTCGAGGGCGGCGCGGACCGTGTCGATCACGGGCAACGCAGCGAGACCTGGATCGGTCACGATCAGCGGCCGCTCGATGCCCACATCGCGGCACACGGCGGCGAGCTCGGCGATTCGCCCTGCGCCGAAGCGAATGGGAGTCGGGTATCCCCAGTTGGCCGGGGTCGACGGTGCCGTCACAGTTCGCCGCTGGCCAGCAGCTCCGTTGGGTGGCGCACATCGAGCACGCCGAGGTAGCCGCCACCGGTGGCGATGGCGTCGTGGGCCTTGTAGCCGATGAGTTCCTGGGCCCTCAGTGGGAGGTCGCGGACGGCATCGGGCGGTGTGGCGAGCACGTTGTTCTCTTCGGTGCGCAGCCACCCCACCACAAAGCTGGTGTGGAACCCACGGCGCCACTCGGTTTCGGTTGCGTTCGTACCACCGGCGTGGAAAGTCGACCCGAGATAGATCACCGCACCACCGGCAGGCATCTCCGCGACCGCGAGCTCGTCCTCGGTCG
>CALKOE010000333.1 GCA_938091985.1 uncultured Acidimicrobiales bacterium
GGTGATCTCTACCGACTCGACCCGATCACTCTCGAACCGCGCGGCAAGGCCACCTGGAACGACTCGTTCCCCGCCCACGGAGTGTCAGCCCACACCAAGATCGACGAGGCGACCGGCGAGCTGCTGTTCTTCAACTACGGCACCGAGGCGCCGTTCATGCACTACGGCGAGGTCTCCGCCGATGGCGAGCTGACCAACTACATCGACGTCGAGTTGCCCGGGAGCCGACTCCCCCACGACATGGCGTTCACCGAGCACTACGCCATCGTGAATGACTGCCCGATGTTCTGGGACCCGGAGGCGATGGCTGCCGGCCTCTACGCGCCACGGTTCCACCCCGAACTGCCCACCCGGTTCGGCATCATTCCCCGTGGCGGCACGAGCAGCCAGATCCGCTGGTTCGAAGCCGCACCCACGTTTGTTCTCCACTGGATCAACGCCTACGAGGACGGCGACGAGATCGTGCTCGACGGCTTCTTCCAGCAGAACCCCTCTCCCCGGCCCCGCCCGGAATCCACCTTCGAAGAGAACCTCTACCGCTACCTCGATCTGCATTCGATGAAGTCGATCCCCTACCGCTGGCGCTTCAACCTCACGACGGGCGCCACTACCGAGGGGCCGCTGAGCGACGAGATCCTCGAGTTCGGGATGATCAACGGCACCTACGCGGGGCGCCCCTATCGCTACAGCTACGACGCCCTTCCGGCGGAGGGGTGGTTCGGTTTCGAGGGGATCGTCAAACACGACCTGGAGACGGGCAAGCTCGAGACGCATCGCCTTCCTGAGGGTGTCTTCGCCAGCGAGACCGTGATGGCGCCGCGGGAGGGTTCGGCCGCGGAGGACGACGGTTACCTCATCACCTTCACGATGGATCTCGTGAACGACCGGTCCCAATGCCTGATTCTCGACGCAGCGGATCCCACCGCTCAGCCGATCGCTGCGATCACCCTGCCAGAGAGGATCTCTTCGGGGACCCACGCGCACTGGGCCGACGCCACCACGCTGCAATGAGTCTCTTCGAGCTCGTCCGCGCCTACTCGGATCTCGGGGTTCATCGCAGCGGCACGTCGAGCCAAGCCGCCACGGCTGACTGGCTCGTCGACGAGCTCCGGTCTCGCGGAGGCGAGGCCGCTCTCGAGCCGGTCGCCTTTCAGCGCTACTTGGCTGATTGGTCGGTCACGATCGACGGCGACGAGGTCGAGGCGCTGCCGCTCTTCTACGAGGCCACCGGCGACGTCCAGTCCGCGAGTCCAGCCCGCTGGTCTGCGTTCGCGCCCGCCGGTTCGGGTCCGATGGGAGTGACCGGTTCGCTCGCCGAGGGCGGCGTCGATCCCGGGGGAATCGTGGTGGCCGCTACCCAGAACCTCATGGGCTTCCTGGGCGTCTCGAATCGAGTTCCCGAGATCGGGTCGGGAGTCCATGTGCTCCAGGTGGCCGGCGAGTACGGCGGAACGCTCGGCGAAGGCACTCCAGTGACGGCCCGCATTGCCGCACGGATCGAACCCGCAACCTGTCCGAACGTGATCGCTCGCTTCGGTGATGTCGACGACGCAACCGAGCTCACGATCTTGACCACGCCGATCTCGGGTTGGTTCCAGTGCGCGGGCGAGCGCGGCACCGGCATCGCGATCGCCCTGGAGGTCGCCACGCGTCTCGCCGAGGAAGGTCCCGTGCTGTTCCTCGGGGCGACCGGTCATGAACTCGGGGCGTTCGGTGCTGCCGAGTTCCACCGAGCGTGGGGCGACCGGGCGCACACCCTGCTCCACATCGGAGCCAACGCCGGGTGCGATTGGCAACAGAGCGATCTGCTCGACGCTCCCAATCACTCGAACATGGCGGCACGCCTCGCGGCCGATGACCGCCTCACCGAGGGGGCCGTTGCGGCCTTCGCCCGCGCCGAAATTCCGGTCGACACGCCGCCGCGAGATCGCAGCCAGTGGTTCGGCGAGGCCGCCGACTGGCTCGACGCGCCGCGCCTCCTGTCGTATCTGGGCCAAAACCCCTGGTTCCACGCCCCAGGTGATCTACCGGACGTGTCGTGCACCGCAGCCCGCACCGCGACAGTGGCCGACGCCTTCGCTGAGGCAGCTCTCCACCTCATCCGCAGCTAGCGTTCTTCGCTATGGCCGTGACCGAACAGACTTCCGAATCGTTCCTCGACGAGCTTCGCTCCTGGCTCGAGGAGAATTGGGATCCCGACCTGACCCTCGCCGAGTGGTGGGAACGCCTTGGCCTCTCAGGCTGGTGCTCCCCCACCCTGCCGACCAACGCCTATGGCAAGGGCATGTCGCGCAGCGATGCCAACCGTGTCGGCAGGACCATCGCCGAGTTCGGAGCCGTCGGCGCTCCTGGCGGGCTCGGCTTGCTCCTCGCCGCCCCCACTATCGCCACGCACGGCACCCAAGAGCAGATCGACCTCTACGTGCGCGAGATCGTCACCGGGCAGAAGGCCTGGTGCCAGCTGTTCTCCGAGCCGGGCGCAGGTTCCGACCTTGCTGGGCTCACCACGAAAGCTGAGCTCGACGGCGAAGAGTGGATCGTGAACGGCCAAAAGGTGTGGACCTCTCTCGGCCAGACCGCCGACATGGGCATGCTCATCGCTCGCACCAACCCCGACGCCCCGAAGCACCAGGGCATCACCTGGATGTCGTGCGACATGCACCAGGACGGCGTTGAACTGCGCCCGCTGATCGAGATGACCGGCCACGCGATGTTCAACGAGGTCTTCCTCACCGACGCTCGCGTGCCCGACAGTGCCGTCATCGGTGGCGTCAACAACGGCTGGGCCGCCACCAACACCACCCTGGCAAACGAGCGGGCCGGCCTCGGCGCCGGCGGGGGCTCCGGCGGCTCCGGACTCACGCCGGGCACCATCGGCGACATGCTCGACAAGCGGGCCGGCGACTGGGCACCCGATCCAGCCAAGGCAAAGACCGGTGGCCAGGGACCGCGCCAGCGGGCCGGTTCGTCGATGATGGAAGACCTTGCCCGATCGATGGGGAAGAACACCGATCCGACGATCCGACAGGATCTCGTGCGGCTCCACATCATGAACCGCCTCGGCCAGATGAACGGCGAGCGCGTCAAGGCTGCCAAGCTCTCCGGCAAAGACATCCCCGGCATGGCCAACATCTCCAAGCTCGCAATGAGCGACCTGGTGCGCCTCAACCGTGATCTCGGCCTCCGCATCGTCGGCGCCGCGGGCACGCTCCACGGCTACACCGCCGAGCAGACTGCCGCCCTCAACGAGGCGACGGGCAACCCGATGCTGGCGTTCGTCACCGGCGGGGCGCTCTACGCGCAGGCGCCCCCCATCTATGGCGGCACCGACCAGATCCAGAAGAACATCATCGGCGAACGAGTACTCGGCCTCCCCAAGGAGCCGGGCGACTTCAAGACCACGCCGTTCTCGGAGCTTCCGAAGAACGCCTGACAGACTGATCAACCTCGCGCGTTCACCGGGTCACGACCGATCCCGGGCACGAACCGTCCGACCTGTGATGCGTACGAGAGGTACGCATCGCCGTGGAGGCGCCGAAGGTGCGGCTCCTCCACGAATCGGACTTGGAGTTCGATCGCGATGACGAGCGCCACCGCTCCGAGAATGGCGATGGGGTTCGCGACCATCACGGCGAGTCCGACCGCAGAGACGATCATCGCCGAGAAAATGGGATTGCGAACAAGGTCGAAGGCACCGTCGGTGACGAGGCCGGTTTCTTCTGTCGTGTCGATTCCGATCCTCCATTCCGATCCCATGTTGGTCTGTGCGAGGAAGGTCAGCCCGATGCCCACTCCCGTGATCACCGCGCCGACGACGCGCACCCACTGGCGGTCCACGAGAGGGTCCAGCCCGGCGAGCTCCGCGATCGGCGCGGCAAGGCCGGCCAACAACGCCAGCACCAGAAGCCACCCGGCGACCCATTCGAGGGATCCCGGGGCAGCCCCGAGCACGCCGGCCCGGATCCCGCTGTCGCCTGTCGACCGCTTCTGCATGACCGTGCGGAGGACGAACACCACGAGGAACATCACGCCGTACATGGCGAGAGCGAGCGCTGCCATCACGCACCTCCGCCCAGGTGATCGTGTGCTCCCAGTCATTGGAGCCCACCGTGGTTCGTCCGTTCGCCGTGGCCGTCACCAAGGCAACACGGGATCTTCGATCTGGCAGCTTCCGGTACTGATGTCTCCCGCGTCGTCGGAGGCAATAACCATCGACTGGGCG
>CALKOE010000334.1 GCA_938091985.1 uncultured Acidimicrobiales bacterium
GTGTCTCTATTGGTACTGGGGAGCCGACTACCGGACTCGCCACGCTCTGTCGGCAACCCTGTCGGTCCCGCCAGCGTTCACCGGCGAAGCGACAACGGAAATGGCATGTGTCGAGGCGACGGTCGCCGGGCTGCACGAGCGGGCCTACGGTCACCACATTCAGCGGCTCATGGTGCTCGGAAACCTTGCGCTCACTGCCGGTGTCGACCCTTGGGCGATGAGCGAGTGGATGCGTGTCAACTTCATCGACGGCGCCGAGTGGGTGATGGTGCCCAACGTGATCGGCATGGCGCTGCATGCCGATGGCGGCGAGATGGCGACCAAGCCCTACGCCTCCGGCGGTGCCTACCTGAACAAGATGAGCGACTACTGCCGCGGTTGTCGGTTCGACCCGAAGAAGCGGACCGGCGACGACGCCTGCCCGTTCACTTCTCTCTACTGGGATTTCCTCGCTCGCAACGCGGACGAACTCGCCGGTAATCCCCGGATGGGTCAGCAACTCGCCGGTATGCGACGCCTCAGCGATCTCGATGCAACCCGGGAGCGCGCTGCCCATGTCCGGGTTCGACTCGGCGCAGGCGAGCTCTAGCGATTCCTGCCGCGAGCACCATGTCACCGATCGTGATGATGTCGGCGACATGCTCGACGAAGTCGTCCTGCTCCAGCTTGAAGAGGTCGACGGAGGCCAAGCCGAGCATCTCGGCAACTTCGCTGGACAACAAACGCCCTAGGTCCCGAGCTGTTCTCTCGGTGAAGGCCTCAGTCGCTGCCGGTGGCGAAGTCGACGAACGCCTCGAGCCAGCGCTGGTTGATCGTGGACGCGTCCATGTTGTGGCCCTTGCCCTCCACGAGATCCAGCCATGAGTTGTAGACCCCGCCAAGGTCACTCCAGGCAGTAGCGATGGCCGCGCCCTGGCTGACCGGCTCGACCAGCGTGTCGTCCTCGCCGTAAGCCCAGTAGGAGGGTGGCAGCTCGGCATGGAGATGGCTGGTGGCGCTGGCAGTCGCCAACTCTTCTTCTCCGCACGGTTCGCAACCAACGAATGCGCCGGTCATGGCGGCCGCCCACGGGTGATTGGTCGTGTACACGGTGGCCAGATCGGTGGGACCGGCGACGGAAACCACGCCGACGACGCTCGAGTCGTAGGTCGCTTCTTCTTCGGTGAGGCCGTTGGGCTCGAACTGGCCGGGTGTGGCCGCGACGAAGGTAGCGACGAACTCGAACCCGACCGGGCGCTCACCTCGGCGATCGGGCCGCTGATCAGAGACGGCGGAGCGATCGATCTCCATCCGAGGCTGCTCACCGATGGCGAGGTGCGGGCGTTGCTGTCGTCCCGCGCGGGTCAGGATGCACCTGACGCGCTCGTGGATCTCGTGGTTTCGGAGACGCAGGGCAACCCGTTCTTCGTCGAAGAGCTCTTTCGTCATCTCCGCGAGAGCGGTCGACTGTTCGATGACGAGGGTGCATGGCGACCCGGCTTCGAGATCGGTGAGACCGAGGTGCCGCAGGGCGTCCGCCTGCTCATCACCAGCCGGCTCGATCAACTCGACAGCGATCATCGCAAGGCGTTGGCCGCAGCGGCCGTGATCGGCCGGACGTTCGGCTTTGCCGAGCTCTCGGCTGTGGTGGGCGCCGATGAGGATGATCTGTTCGACGCGCTCGAGGCTGCTGAGAAGGCCAACCTGATCGCCGAACTTCCCGACACCGATGCGAGCTACTTGTTCGTGCACGAACAGATTCGCCAGACCCTCGTTGGCGAGCTCTCGTCGGCTCGCCGCCAACGGTTGCATCTCCGCATCGCCGACGCGATCGAAGCATCCAAGCCGGTGTCGAGCATCGATCTGGCCCACCACTTGCTGTCGGCCGGAAGCGCGGCCCCCTCGGAGCGCACGGTCGGCGCACTGCTCGCTGCGGCTCGGGCCAACCTCGATGCCCTTGCCTTCGAAGATGGCCTGCGCCACCTCGACAACGCCGTCGCGTTGGTCGATGTTGAGAGCGAGCGCTTCGAGCTCCGCCGTATGAAGGCCACTGCCCTCCGCGGCGCAGGCCGGGTCGACGACGCGCTGGTCGTGCTCGACGAAGAGCTCGCACGGGCGGAGGAACGCGACGTCGAGATCGCACTCCGGCTGCAACGCGTGCAGCTACTCAACGATCAGTACCGGGCCGGCGAGGGCCTGGCCGACATCGAGGCGCTGGTGGTCGCGGCCGCCGAGGCCGACGACCCGCAGCTCGACATCGCGGTGCAATTGGCCCGAGGTCGGGCCCACTACATCTTGTCGCTCGACGAGCCGGACCATGCCCACGAGTCTCGTGACGCCTACGAGGCGGCCTACGCCGCGGCGAAGGGCGAGGGCGACAAGGCAAGCATGGCCCGAGCGCTTCTCCCGACCACATGGTTCACCGACTACTGGTCTGACTACCTCTCCACCGCGCAGGCGAACACCGACGAGGCCATGCAGCTCGCCCGCGAAGTGGGCGACGAGGATCTGTTGCTCGATGCCGAG
>CALKOE010000335.1 GCA_938091985.1 uncultured Acidimicrobiales bacterium
GGGATTGGCCAAGCGGGCGTTGCCGACGCCGTCGAAATCGAGATGCCGCGCCAGGCCGACGACACCGACTTGGCCCGAGTGCACACCGCCGACCTGATTGCGCACGTCCGGTCGGTTGATGCCGGTGGTGGAGGCCGTCTCGACGCCGACACCGTGATGAACGATGCCAGTCTCACGGCCGCGCTTGCGGCAGCAGGCTCGGTGATCACTGCGGTCGATGCGCTCATTGCCCGACCAGAGTTGACGGCCGCCTACAGCGTCGTGCGTCCACCCGGGCATCACGCAACTGCCGGACAGTCCATGGGCTTCTGCCTGTTCAACTCGGTTGCCGTGGCGGCAGCCGCCCGCGCCGCCGTGGGGGAGAGGGTCGCCATCGTCGACATCGATGCGCACCACGGCAATGGCACCCAAGACATCTTCTACGAGCGTGGTGATGTGTTGTTCTCCTCCATCCACCAGTCGCCCCTGTACCCCGGGTCGGGTGCAGTGGCCGAAGCCGGTTCCGGTGACGGCGCCGGCACCACGATCAACCTGCCACTGCCTCCGGGAGCGACGGGAGACATTGCTCGTCGAGGGATCGCCGAGGTGATCGCTCCGGCGATCGAGTCGTTTGCCCCCGACTGGGTGTTCATCTCTGCAGGTTTCGATGGTCACCGGGCCGACCCCATCACCGATCTCGGCTACACCTCGGCTGACCTGGCCGACATGGTGGCCGACATTCGTTCGCTCGCCCCACCGAGCCGCGTGGTCGTGCTCCTGGAGGGGGGATACGACCTCGATGCCGTCCGAAACTGCAGCGCCGCGGTCTCTGCCGAACTTCTCGGCGTTCGCCATCGCCCGGAACCAGCCACGAGCGCCGGCCCTGGCGGTCAGGTCATCGATGCTGCGCGCCGGTTGCATCACGACTCATGATGCCGATGCCCCCGGGTCTGTCCGCCGTCATTGAAGGCGCTCAACCGCTGACCGAGCGGTTTGCCGCCGCCGGTTTCCGGCTCTATTTCGTCGGCGGAGTCGTCCGCGACCATCTGCTCGACCGCTCCCGAGACGCTCAGGATCTCGATGCCACCACCGATGCTCGCCCTCCGGAGATCAAGGCACTGGTGGCCGATCTCGCCGACGCCGTCTGGACCCAAGGGGAACGCTTCGGCACGATCGGCTGCACCGTCGGGGATCAGATATATGAGATCACGACGCACCGAGCGGAGGCCTACGACCCGCAGTCGCGCAAACCCACGGTCTCGTTCGGCGACCGAATCGACGACGACCTCGCCCGGCGCGATTTCACGGTGAATTCCATGGCGGTCGACCTCTCCGACGGCACGCTCGTCGACCCCTACGGCGGTCGAGCCGACCTGGCCGAGGGTGTCTTGAGAACGCCGCTCGACCCCGAGATCTCGTTTTCGGAAGACCCACTGCGGATGCTGCGCGCCGCCCGATTCCACGCGGGATACGGGCTGGAACCGACACCCGAACTGGTCACAGCGATCACTGAACTGCTTGACCGTGTGGCCATCGTGTCGGCCGAACGAATCCGCGATGAGCTCCAGAAACTGTTGTTGCTCGATGACCCCTCGGCTGGTTTTCGACTTCTGGCAACCACCGGCCTACTCGCCCGCGTGCTGCCGTCGCTGGCGGCGCTCGATGGTGGGGAGGCGGCCCGTCGTGGGGCTCAGGCTGCCGCGGTCGCTCCCGATCCGGCTGCTCGATGGGCTGTGTTGCTCGGACCAGAGGGAATCGCAGCAGCGAACCTCGGGAAGCTGAAGTTCTCCGGAGAGATGAAGCGGGATGTGATTTGGTTTGCCTCAGCGACCGGGTGGGCTTCCGGTGAGCAACGGGCATTTGAGCCGCCGTCATTGCGCCGCGACGCCGCACTCGTGCCGAGCGGGCGGGGTCTTTCGGAACTACTCGACTGGGTGACGGACCAACGGAGCGCCAACGGCCTGGTCAGCGACGACCTCGACGCCTATCGACGCGCCTATCTCGAACTTGTCGAAGCGGAACCAGACCTTGGCGATCCGGCGCCGCTGCTCTCCGGAGAGGTGGTCTGCGCCGTGCTTGGAATCTCGCCCGGCCGCGAGGTCGGAGTGGCGATGAAGTGGCTGCGCGATCTCCGTCTGCAAGAAGGTCCGATTGACGCTGTGGTGGCGGCTGATCGCTTGCTGGCGTGGTGGCCGACGCGCGACAGCGCCGGCTGACGATTCAGACGCCGAGCTTTCGCGCGCGCACCACGAGCGTTGCCGGCGCCAGGGCGTTGTCTCGCCGCTCGAGAAGCTGATCCACGGCGAAGTTTGCGCGGGTGAGTGCGGTGACGATGGCTTCCCCGGTGTGAACCCAGCGATCGCCGACCTGCTCGTCGACATCCCACGCAACCGTGGCCTGGTTCGGGTCGTCGCCGGTGGCGACCAGGGCGGCGGGATGGGGAACAGCGAGCACGAAGTGGCCACCGGGGCCGACGACGCGGTGGACCTGGCGAAAGACCCGACTCAAGTCCTGAACGAACGACAGCGAGGTGATCGCGAGAGCGAGGTCGACATGGTCGGCCGCCAAGAACGCCAGCTCGGCCTGCTTCGCTTGATGGAACTCGATCGTCACCTCGTGTTGAGCGGCAAGGCTGCGGGCCGCGCCGAGTTGGGCGACGTCGTCATCCACCGCGATCACGCGGGCGCCGCGTTTGGCGAGACCCACAGCGGCATGGCCCTGACCACAACCCAGATCGAGGATGCGGCGTCCGGAGATCTCGCCGATCAGTCGCCGTTCGACATCAGCACCGATGCCCGGACCGAAGTCCACGACGTCCAACGAAGGATTGGCGACGGGAAGGCGAGGATCGTGCAGCGACATGGGTCGAGTCTGGCCGCCTGACGGTGAATTGTTGCGGAGGGGTACTCTCCACTTCTGTGAAGATGGGACTCACCGCCGCCGCCACTGGTGCCAGCGCAGGCATCGACTATCGACTGGCCCGCGAAGCAACGCTCAATGCGTGGCGCGAAGGCGACCTGTCGACGGAGCAGGTCTGTGACGCCCAACGAGAACTTCGCCGCAACGCCGAGTTCTGCGGTGTCGACACCTCGACCCTGTGTCCGGTGTGTGAGCGAGAAGGTCTCGTCGAAGTCACCTACGTGTTCGGCCCCCGACTACCCAAGCACGGCCGCTGTGTCACGAGCGACAAGGAAATGGCGCGGATCGACGCCCGCAAGTCGGCCAGCCAGGGCTATGTGGTCGAGGTCTGTACCGACTGTGGGTGGAATCACCTGGTTCGGTCACGCTCCCTCGGCGGCTGAGGCACAGCGCCAGCTGAGCTACTCGATGCCCTTCTCGAGGGCATACCGGATCAGCTCTTGCTTCCGATTGAGATGCAGCTTCTTCAAGATGTTGCGGACGTGATTCTCCACCGTCTTCTGACTGATGAAGAGCTCCTCGCCGATCGCCTTGTAGGTGTGGCCGCGGGCCACGTGTTGCAGCACCTCGCGCTCTCGTGGGGAGAGGCCCTCGTCGGGGCTGCTCGTCTTCAGCCGACGGAACTCGGTGAGCACCAGCGCCGCCAGCGACGGTGAGAACACTGGTTCGCCGTGGGCTGCCTTCCACAGTGAGATGCGGAGATCCTCTGGTTCGGTGGACTTCAGGAGATAGCCGGCGGCGCCGGCGGCGACCGCGTCGAGGAGATCGCGCTCGGCTTCCGACACCGTCAGGATCACGATCTTCGTTGCCTCACCGCGCTCGCGCGCGACACGGAGGCCTCCGCCATCGGGCATGTGGAGATCACACAGCACGAGATCGGGTTTGGGGCGATCGATCGCCGCGATGGCTTCACCGCCGTC
>CALKOE010000336.1 GCA_938091985.1 uncultured Acidimicrobiales bacterium
CAGAACCTCCGCACCGGCGGCACTGAGCGCTCTCGCGATCTGGCCTTCGCCCGTGCCGACATCGAGCACCCGCTGGTAGCCCTCCAGGTGTTCGAGCGCGAGCGGAATGATCTGCTCGACGTATTCGGGGTCGACCCCGTCGGTGAATTCGCGTTGCCACCAGTCGGCGTGGTCATCCCAATGCGGCTCGGTCACCCCGCAAGGATGCCGGAAATCAACCGAGCTGCTGCGTCAGGAGGGAAGGTCGATGCGCACGACCGACTGCTCGCCCTGCATTGCCACCCACAACGTGTTGTCGGCGAACGAGATTCCGGTCGGCCCGCCACCAGCGTTAGCGCCGCCAAGTGGCGTGGACGACAGAATCGAGCCGTTGGCTGCGCTCACCTGAACGAGGTTGCCGTCGTCGGTGACCGTGACCCATACGGAGCCCGAGTTCACGACCAGCTCGGTGGGGCCATCGCCGACCGAGACAGTCCAAACCACTTCAGCCGTTTCTGGGTCGACCTTCACGATCGTTCCCTCCTCGTGGTTGGCGGCCCAGATGTGTGACCTTGAGGCGTAGAGCCCGACGGGGCCCTGCCCGACGGTGACCCGGCGGAGAATCTCGAAGCTGTCGCGGTCGATCTCGACGAGTTCGCCGGTGTCGAACACCGCGGCCCAGAGTCCGTGATCCACGTGGGACACGACCTCGGTCGGGGTGCCGCCAACGTCGACCTGTTGGAGAATCTCGCCGCTACCGGGGTCGACCCGGGCGACAAACTCGCCGTCGAAGGACGCCACGATGATCGTGTTCCCGTCCTTGTCGATGCCGTCGGGACCAGGGAACGGGAACGACGCCGCGACCTCGTTGGTCTGCGGATCCACACGCAGCAACTGATTGTCGGCATAGTTGGTGAGCCAAACCGAAGTATCGGTTCGCATGACGCGAGTGGCCCCGTTGGCAACGTTGCCATTGGCGACCACCCGGTTGGTATCGGGATCGATGAGCGACACGCCGCCAAATGCGCCGACGACGGCGACTGAGTCAGGCAGGGCGCTCACGAACTTGGCATCTGCCCCGACCACGATGCGGCGCAGTAGCTCGCCGTCGAGCGCCGGTGCCGGCCGCTCTTCGAGCGCCTCGACCTCGAACTCCAGGCTTGCGATCTCCGCTCGGGCCTCTGCGAGCGCCTCGGCAGCACCATCGTCGATGTTGTCGGCTGGCTCGGCGTTGTCCTCGACCGGCGTCGCATCCGAGTCAGCGGGAGCGACATCGTCGGCAATGCGCTCGGGGTTCTGCGCGACCTCGGTGGTGTCTCCTCCGTTGCCGCCGCTCTGCCACAGCACAGCGAGCAGGGCCACCGCGCCGAGCAATACTCCCAGGCCGACCAGGAAGGGCTTGCGGGGCAGGGTGATCGTCTCGGCCGGAACGTCTGCGGCCCCAGCCACGATCTCGTTGGGCTCGTCGTCATGGTCGAAATCGGTGCCGGTGTCGGAGTCGGTCGACTCATCGAGGCCGTCACAGTCGGCGAGGTCGCTGTCTGCAGTGGAGCCGTCGGCATCGGGCGACCAGGGGTCGTCCTCGAGCGCTTCGACCGGCGGCGGCGGCGGGATGATCGCCTCAGCCACCGGCTCGTCGACGTGCTCCTCTTCGAGAGCCGGCGGCTCCGGAACAACCTTGGAGGGTTCGATCGGGGGCAGCGGCGGCAGTTCGCGAGCTTCGAAGGGACGAAGGACGCTCTCTGCTGTCTCGTCGTCGTTCGCTTCGTCGTTCATGGCTGCTCCTCGACCCGCGAACCCAAGCCTTACTCAGTGCCCCCCGCGGGTGGTGGACGCCGAGTTCTTGTCTCCACCTGATGGAGACTTTCAAAAACGTTCTCTGCTACCTCGTCGGGCAACCAGGACAGGTTCTTGAGGTCCTCGAGCTCGGCTTGTTTGACCGCATTGACACCGCCGAGCTCCTTTGTGAGCCGCTTCTTGCGGGCAGGCCCGAGTCCTTCGATGTCGTCGAGGGCAGATTTCGTCATGCGTTTGTCACGCAACTGGCGGTGGAAGGTGATGGCGAATCGATGGCTTTCGTCGCGGATCCGCTGCAGCAAGTACAGCGCCTCGGACTGCCTGGGCAGCCGGATCGAGTCGCTCCGACCTGGCACGAACACCTCCTCGAATTGCTTCGCCAAAGAGACGACGGGGATCTCGTCTCGTAGGTCCAGCTCGTCGAGCACGCGGGTGGCGACGCTCAATTGACCCTTGCCGCCGTCGACCACGAGGAGTTGGGGCGGGTAGGAGAACCGTCCCTCTCGTTGCTCCACCGGCACCTCGCGTTCGCGTAGATAGGCGCTGAAGCGACGAGTGAGCACTTCCTCCATGGCGGCGAAGTCGTCGTTGCCGTCGACAGTTTGGATCTTGAACCGGCGGTACTCGGACTTCTTGGCGAGCCCGTCTTCCACCACCACCATCGAGCCGACATAGTCGGTGCCCTGGATGTGGCTCATGTCGTAGCACTCGATGCGCAGCGGGGCGATGGGCAGCTCGAGGTATTCCTGCAGCTCGCGGAGCGCCTTGGCGCGGCTGTTGTGGTCGCTCGAGCGCTTCAGGCGATGCCGGTTGAAGGTCTCCTGCGCATTCTGAGTGACTGTTGCCTGCAGCGCTCGCTTGTCGCCTCGCTGCGGCACACGGATCTTCACCTTCGACTCACGAGCCGCGGTGAGCCATTCCTCGTACAGCGCCGGGTCGCTGGGAAGCTCGGGTACGAGCACCTCTTTCGGCGACCCGACCGGATTGTCTTCGAAGTACAGCCGCTCCAGAACCCGGCTCACGAGCTCAGGTCCGTCGAGCTCCTCGGCCTTGTCGACGACGAACCCGCGGCGTCCCATCACCCGCCCCTTGCGGACGTAGAAGACCTGGACGGCTGCTTCGAGCTCGTCGTCGTAGACACCGATGACGTCGACGTCCTCGTTGCTGTTGAAGACCATCTGCTGCTTCTCGACCGCCTTGCGAACTGCGGCGAGCCGGTCTCGGAGGTGGGCCGCGAGCTCGAACTCGAGCTCCTCCGACGCGGTCTGCATCTGCGCCTCGAGCTTCGCGACGATCTCGTCGGTGTCGCCCTCGAGGAACGAGACGAGCTCCTTGACGAGCCCGCCGTACTCCTCTTCGGATACTTCGCCCACGCATGGGCCGGCGCATTTCTCGATATGGAAAAGGAG
>CALKOE010000337.1 GCA_938091985.1 uncultured Acidimicrobiales bacterium
CCAGCAGCCCCCGCGCCGCGACCGCCGGATTGCCCTCGATGTACGGCCCGCCCTCGATGTTCTCGTCGTCGGGGGTCTCGCTCGCGCCCGATACCTCGGTTGTCACTTCAGGTGCGGCTTCGAGACGACGGTGGCCGTGAGACAACCGTGGACGGGGTGCGGGATCTCGAATTCGGTGCCGAGTTCGTCGTCGCCGAGCGCAACGCGGAGATAGCCGATGTTGGCACGCAGCCGTGGCGACCAACACGCGGAGGTGAGCGTGGCCACCGTTTGCCCGTTTCGTCGGGCGGGCAGAACGCGGGGCATCTCGCCATCCGTGAAGGTGCCGAGATCCGGCCCGTCGAGATCAACGCCGACAATACGCGACCTCGGCCCGGCGCGGCGCTGGGCGAGGAGGGCGTCCTTGCCGATGAAGTCGTCGGGCTGATCGAGATCGACCATCCAGCCGTAGCCATCGCCGACCTCGAGTGGGGTTGTCGTGTCGTCGATGTCGCAGCCGAGCGACAGCATCCCGGCTTCGATGCGGCGGACGTGATTCGGGGCGGCCGCGACGATGTCGTGGCGCTCCCCCGCCCGCATCACCGCGTCCCACCACTGCTCGGCCCGGGCGTTGTCATCGGCGCGGGCATCGATCACGTAGACCTCGAAGCCGTCGGTCCCGCCCCACCCTGTTCGCGAGATCACCAGGTCCAACCCAGCGAGCTGCCGCCGAACCAATCGGTAGTAGCCGAGATCGGGGAGTTCGTCGCCGAAGAGGTCGTCCATGACCGCGGCCGCCTGGGGGCCCTGAATCTGCACGGGAGCCACGTCGGGCACAGTGACGTCGACGTCGAATCCGCCGGAATGCGCAAGCCCCTGGCACCACAGATGCACGTCGGCGTCGGCCGCGCTCAGCCAGAACCGGGCATCGTCGAGTCGAAGCACCACCGGGTCGCAGATGATGCCGCCATCAACATTGGTCATGAAGGCGTATTTGCACTGGCCGACCTCGTGATCCGAAAGGTCGCGCGTGACCACGGACTGCATGAAGGCCATGGCATCGGGACCAGCCACTTCGACCTGGCGCTGGTAGGCCACGTCCCACAGCGTGACGCCATCGATAAGTGACCAGTACTCCGCGACCGGATCGCCGTAGTGGATCAGGTGGTACGTGTGGTTGTGCACACCGAGCGCGGCGCGATCCGGGTCTGCACACGCCAGCGCGCGTCGCAGATAGGGCGACTCGTCGATGCGGGCGTATCGGGTCAGAGGCACGAGCCGCTACTCACCAGAAAAGCGTAGCGCCCCTCCGGCACTGGAGGGGCCGGCGTTGCATACTTCTCTGCATGGCTGTCATCTCGACATCGCCCCCGCAAGAACTCCGCATCCGCCGGGCCCTCATCCGTCACGCCACCCCACAGGGGCGGCGCTGGGTGTCGTTCGTCGACCCGGTCCACCATTTCGTGGCCGAGACGCTCGACGAAGTCGGCGATGTGATCGACGCGGCAGAGGCCGCGGCAAGCTCCGGTCTCTGGGTGGCCGGGTTCGTCAGCTACGACGCGGGACCGGCATTCGACTCAGCCATTCGTTCTCACCGTGACCCCTCCACTCCGCTCGTGGCGTTCGCATCCTTCGCCGACGCCCGACCGTCGCGCGGCCCGGCCGGACGTCTGTTCGAAACCGGCGAATGGACACCATCGGACCGCCAAGACCAGTTCGAGGGGTCCGTGCGCACGATCCGCGAGCGGATCGCCGCTGGCGACACCTACCAGGTGAACTACACTATGCGGCTGCACGCCGCCTTCGAAGGAGACCCCGAGGGTCTCTTTGCTGCACTCTGTCGAGCACAGCGAGCCGACCATCTCGCGTTCATCGATCTCGGCGACGCCGCTGTCTGTTCCGCCTCGCCCGAATTGGGCATCCGCCGCGTGGGTCGACAGGTCGAGACCCGGCCGATGAAGGGCACCCGACCACGTCATCCCGACCCCGTCACCGATCGCGACCTCGCCGAGGAGCTGCTTGCCAGCGAGAAGGACAGGGCCGAGAACACCATGATCGTCGACATGGCACGCAACGACCTCGGGCGCATCGCCGAGATCGGCACGGTCGAGACGACTGCCCTCCACACGGTGGAGAGCTACCCGACCGTGCATCAGCTCACCTCGACGGTCGTCGCGCGCACCGACGCAACGCTGCGCGAACTCTTCGGTGCGACCTTTCCCGGCGCGTCCATCACCGGGGCACCCAAGGTCGCGACGTCACACATCATCACCGAACTCGAACGAGAGCCACGAGGGATCTACACCGGTGCAGTCGGGCTGATCGAACCGGGTGGCGATGCCGAGTTCAACATCGCGATCCGGACCGCCTGGATCGACCAGCGATCGGGCCAGGCCACCTACGGCGTCGGCGGCGGGATCGTGTGGGACAGCGACGAAACGGCCGAGTGGGACGAAGCCCACGACAAGGCCCGCGTGCTGCACCGCGCCACACGGCCGTTCCGTCTCCTCGAAACTCTCGGCTGGGATCCGGGCGCCGGTCCGATCTTGCTCGACCGGCATCTGCACCGGCTCGCCGAGTCCGCCACCCATTTCGGATTCGATTGCGACATCGAGGAAGTGAAGCGTCGACTCGGCGCCGTGCGGGCCGATACCCCTCGGCGACTTCGTGTGCTGCTCTCCCCCGACGGAGCACTCGAAGTGCAGGTGCTCGACCCTCCGGCCAACCGAACCGCGCCGTGGAACCTCGCCGTCGACAGCGAACCAGTCGCGAGCGACGACGAATTCCTTCGCCACAAGACCACGCGGCGCGACCGCTACGAAGACGCCACGAGCCGCTTCCCCGACGCCGACGACGTCATCTTGTGGAACGAGCGAGGTGAGATCACCGAGACGACGATCGCCAACCTCGTGCTTGAGATCGACGGCGAAGCACTCACGCCAAAGGAGTCGAGCGGTCTCCTTCCTGGCACCCTGCGGGCCGAGCTCCTCGCCAACCGGCGGGTGCGCGAGACCGTTCTCACGCTGGCCGACCTCGACCGCGCCGACGCGATCTGGGCGATCAACTCACTACGAGGCTGGATCCCGACCCAGCTCGAGCGCAGCGACAATCGCCTCGCGGACACGATCGGGCGACTCGGTCATCATCATGTGACCGACGCCGTCGAGCACCACGACAGTCGGCGGTGAGGCGAACGCCTCGATCAGCTCTCGGGCCGCTCGTGGTGGCGTCATCTTGTCGGCGGTCCCGGTCACCATGGTGACCCGGCACCGAACGGCAGCGGCTCGAACTGCGGCATCGGCGTAGCGATTGCACGCAGCCAAGTCAGCCGCAAGCGATCCGCCGGGAGCGCTGTCGACGAGAGCCTGAGTTCCGCCGATCAGCCAGAGCCCAGGCGACGCGGCTTGTCCGATGTGGGCGCTGGGGCTGAATCCCCAGCTCGCCATGAGCGCACTGGCGTGCGACACATCGTGGGTCGAGGCCTCGAGCAGGTCCGGATGCACGGGCATCGCCGCGGCAGTGCCGAGCAGGACAAGCGACTCAACCACCTCGGGGAAGGTCGATGCGGCTTCGAGCGCGATGAAGGACCCCATCGAATGACCGACGAGATGGGCAGTCGCCGCGCCGAGGGCGTCGATGAGCCCCGCCGTCCACGCCGCCATCTCCGCAATCGTGCTCAATGCCGACCCACCGCTTCGACCATGACCCGGCAGGTCAACCGCTGCGGCTCGGTAGCCATGATGCGCGAGGTAGC
>CALKOE010000338.1 GCA_938091985.1 uncultured Acidimicrobiales bacterium
GTACAGCCACGTCATGCACATGACGTCGCAGGTGTCGGGAGCACTGAAGGCCGGCAAGACGCCGATCGACGTGCTGCGGGCCACGCTTCCTGCGGGCACGCTGTCCGGCGCCCCGAAGGTGCGGGCGATGGAGATCATCGATGAGCTCGAACCGGTGAAGCGTGGGCCCTACGGCGGCGTCGTCGGGTATCTCGACTTCTCGGGCAACATCGACACGGCGATCGCGATCCGCACGATGCTCGTGAGCGGCAACCGCGCATCGATCCAAGCAGGTGCCGGAGTCGTCGCCGATTCGGTGGCCGAAGACGAGCACCTCGAATGCCAAAACAAGGCAAAAGCCCTGCTCGCGGCGGTTCCTGCGGCTCGCCGCATGACCGCAGCCCGACGAAAGACCGACTGATGGTTGCCACGATCGAACCCCGCGGTGTCCTCCGGGTCACCGGTGAAGACTCCGCCACCTACCTCCAGGGCCAGGTGTCGCAAGACGTCGATGCGATCGTTGTCGGCGAGTCGGCCTGGTCCCTTGTGCTGGATCCGAGTGGGAAGCTCGTGTCGTGGTTTCGAATCCACCGAGTGGGCGACATCGAGTTCCTGCTCGACATGGAGCCCGAGAGCATCGCGGCCACCGTCGCTCGGCTCGAACGGTTCAAGCTTCGCACCAAGATCGAGTTCGCTTCCGAAGACGGCTGGCGAATGGTGAGCAGCCGCGGGGACGACACGCCCGTCAGTGGCGACCTCGTGGCCGAGGTGAGTTGGCCGGGCTTCGAGGGAACCGACGCACTGATCGCGCCCAGCACCCCCGATCCGGGTCTCCCCACTGCTCCCGACGCGTTCGAAGAAGCCCGTATTCGCTCCGGCGTTCCGCGCCTCGGCGTCGATCTCACGGTCGACACCATCCCGGCCGAAGGTGGCGCGGCGCTGATCGAGAGTTCGGTGAGCTTCACCAAAGGCTGTTACACCGGCCAGGAGTTGGTCGCCCGTATCGACAGCCGCGGCGGCAACGTGCCGCGCGCGGTTCGGATCCTGACCGCCGATGCGTCGCTGACCGTCGGCGCAGACGTCGTCTTCGAGGGTGCAGTGATCGGCACCGTCACCTCCGCCGCTGGCTCTGTCGCGCTGGCCCCGATCCTGCGCAAGGCCGAGAGCGGTTCCGCGGTCGAGGTCGGTGGCGTCACGGCAACAGTCGGCTAGTCGCCTGACGGGTCGAGGCTCACCACGAACTCGGCGCCGCCCCCGGTCGCTCTACGGGCGACCACGGTGCCACCCATGCCCTCGGTGAGCTCTCTCACGATGGCGAGACCGAGTCCGCTACCGCTCTCCTTGATCTTGGGATTCTGCTGGGCCACGTAGAGCCGCTCGAACACGTGGGGCAGGTCGGCTTCGCCGATGCCGGGGCCGTCGTCACCCACGGCGAGGTGGATCTTTCCCTCGGCGAACCAGAGCGTTACGTGGACTTCGCTGTCGGCGAAACGAACCGCGTTGCCCACGAGGTTGCTCACGATCTGGCCGAAGCGGTCGCGGTCGACTCGGGCACGGATGGGGGAGTCGGGTTGACGAACCCGTAGCTCGACGCCGCGATCAGTGGCTTCTTGGCGCAAGCCGTCGATCGCGTCGGCGACAATCGGCCCGAGGTCGTGGTCTGAGAGCGTGTAGGAGAAGCCGGTGCCTTCGAGGCGAGCCAGCAGCAACAGATCGCCGACCAGGCGTTCGAGCCGACGGGACTCGCTTTCGATGATCTCGCCGACGGCAACCGGGTCGTCGATCGCGCCGTCGGTAAGCGCCTCGGCATAGCCCCGAATGTTCGTGAGCGGTGTCCGTAGATCGTGGCTGACCGACAGCAGGAACTGACGTTCGAGCGCCCGGCTGCGTTCCAGGTTGCCGGCCATGCTGTTGACCGAGCCGACCAGGTCAGCAAGTTCGCCTCCCATCTCTGCGTACTTGTCGTCGACGCGAGCGGTCATGTCGCCTCCGGCGATACGCAATGCTGCGCCGCTCGTCTGCACAACGGGCTCGATGAGGCGTCGGCTCAAGCGAACCGTGACGAGGACCGCGAGCAGCAGCGTGGCGAAGCCGGCAAGCAGGAACCACCGAAAGGCCGGTTGGATGATCGGGTCGGGCTCCCGGGTCAGCACGAGGAGCGTCTGGCCGCCGACCCGATTGTTGGTTCCGCCCGCGGCGAAGATCAGCCCATCCTTGCGGCCGCTGTCGATCTCGCCGGTGCGGATCAGGTCGATGTCGAGATCGTCGATGGTGATCCCGGCCGGGAAGGTGCCGAGGAGTTGTCCGTTCTGGGGCACGAGCACGATGCCGATGCCCTCCAGACTCATGGTGCGGCTGAGGCGCATCACCTGCTGGGCGCGGGTCTCGACGGTGTTCTGGCCGTCGACGAGGGTGACCTCGGCCAACAGCTCACGCAACGCGTCGGTCTGCTCACGGAGCTCGTCCTCGTCGCTTTGGCGATCCGTCACGCTTGCGAGGACGATCGTGCCGAGGCCGGCCAGCAACAGCGACGCGGTCACGAGACCGATGAGGGCAAACCCGATCCGGCGTCGCATCAGTCGAGCCGGTATCCCACGCCCCACACCGTTTCCAGCTGGAGGTCGTCGCCGATCTTCTTGCGGAGTTGCCGCACGTGGACGTCGACCGTGCGGTCATCACCG
>CALKOE010000339.1 GCA_938091985.1 uncultured Acidimicrobiales bacterium
GTCGGTCGGCCGATTTCAAGGAATCGAGCCGGGCGCGCCGCGAGAAGCGACCGCCCGACTTCACCGGCCGCTGACCCCAGGTTTCTCAGCGAGGCGCGAAGCGTTGTCCGGCATCGAGCCGGATACAGCCGCCGTTCAACATCGGGTTCTCGATGATGGCGACGGCGAGCTTGGCGTATTCGTGGGGGCGGCCGAGTCGCTTCGGGAAGGCAGCGTCCTTGGTGAGCGCGTCGGCGAACTCGTCGGGGATGCCCTTCGTGATCCCGGTCGCAAAGAGGCTCGGCGCGATCGCGTTGACTCGGATCCCGAGAGAGCCGAGATCACGGGCCATCGTCAAGCACATGCCGGCGATTCCCGCCTTGGCCGCGGTGTAGGCCACCTGACCGATCTGGCCCTCGAACGCGGCGATCGACGCCGTGTTGATCATCACGCCGCGCTCGCCGTCCTCGTTCGGCTCGTTCTCGCTCATGATCGCTGCGGCAAGCCGGTTGATGTTGAACGACGCGACGAGGTTGAGATCCACGACCTGCCGGAACTCGTCGAGCGGATGCGGGCCGTCCTTCGACAACGTGCGCTTCGCAACACCGCCGCCCGCAGTGTTGACCACCGCATCGAGCCCACCCATTGCGGCGGCGGCACCGGCGAGCACCGTCTCGATTCCTTCGAAGTCGGTGACATCGGCCGCGTGAAAGGTCGTACCCCCGCCCATCTCCGCGGCAACCGCGTCGCCATCTGATGTGGCGAGATCGAGAATGGCGACCGTGCCTCCCCCGGCAACGATCGTCTCCGCTGTCGCCCGGGCCATGCCCGACGCGCCACCGACTACCACTGCCCGCAGGCCCTTGATCTGCATACTTCCTCTGTCCCCTGTGTCGAGTCTTTACGGTTCGAATCATCGCACGGGCGCCTTTCTCGACACGAACGCGACGCCACTAAGGTCAGCGCCCATGGCCACCGCACCCTGGGCAACGATTCCAGAACTCATCGACGACGCTGCCGTCCGCTTTCCCGAAAACGAAGCGATGGTCGACGGCGACATCCGCTGGAACTTCGTGGAGTTTCGCGACCAGATCCGCACCGCGGCGCGGGCACTCATGGCCAGCGGTATCGAGAAGGGCGACACAGTCGGCGTGTGGGCGCCCAACATCTGGGAGTGGGCAGTGGCCGCGCTCGGAATCCACGTCGCCGGCGGCGTGGTCGTTCCCGTCAACACACGCTGGAAGGGCCGAGAAGCGGAATACGTGCTCGGTAACAGCAGCGCCAAGATGCTCTTCACCGTCACCGACTTTCTCGACACCGACTATGTGGCTGCGCTGCGCGAGGTCGACCTCCCCGCCACGCTCGAGGAGATCGTGGTGATGCGCGGCACGGTTCCCGACGGCACCACATCGTTCACCGAGTTCCTGGCCCGCGCCGACTCCGTGAGTGATGACGACCGAGCCGCCCGCACGGCCTCGGTCACCGGCGACGACCTTTGTCACATCATGTTCACGTCGGGCACCACCGGCGACCCGAAGGGCGCAATGCTCGGCCACTCGGCGATCTGTCGCGCCTACCTCTCGTGGGCCAGCGTGATCGGACTCGATCAGGATCGCTACCTGATCATCAACCCGTTCTTCCACTCCTTCGGGCTCAACGCCGGGATCCTGGCGTGCCTCATGACCGGATCGACGATCATTCCCCACCCGGTGTTCGACGTGCCGTCGGTCATGAACCGAATCCCCGAGGAGCACATCTCGATGCTCCCCGGGCCGCCGGCGATCTATCAGACGATCCTCAACACCGAGAACCTCGAGCAGTGGGACATGAGTTCACTGCGCCTCGCGGTCACCGGTGCGGCGGCAATTCCCGTCGAGATGATCGTGCAGATGCGCGAACGACTCGGCTTCGAGAAGGTCGTCACCGGCTACGGACTGACCGAGTCGTCGGGCATGGCCACCATGTGCCGCCACGACGACGACCCGGAGATCATCGCCAAGACGAGTGGCCGCGCCGTCGACGACGTCGAGATCGAGATCCATGACCCAGAGGGCAACGAGGTCGCACGCGGCGAACCGGGCGAGATCGTGGTCCGGGGCTACAACGTCATGAAGGGGTATCTCAACGATCCCGAGAAGACGGCCGAGACGATTGATGCCGACGGGTGGCTGCACACGGGCGACATCGGCGTCATGGACGACGGGGGCAACATCGACATCACCGATCGTGTGAAAGACATGTTCATCAACGGCGGGTTCAACGCGTACCCGGCGGAGATCGAAAATCTCATGATGAACCACCCCGAAATCGGTCAGGTCGCCGTGGTCGGCGTGCCCAACGAACGCGTGGGTGAAGTCGGCTATGCGTTCGTGGTTCCCGCTCCGGGGGCGGCACGCGACGAAGCCGCCGCCGCCGCGCTGATCAACTGGTGTCGGGCCGAGATGGCGAACTACAAGTGTCCGCGCCACATCGAGTTCCTCGACGAACTCCCACTCAACGCCAGCGGCAAGGTTCTCAAGTACGAACTCCGCGACCGAGCCGTCGCTTCCCTCGACTAGCTGCGGCGCTGGGTCCCGGGCCCTGCCAGCTCCTTTCGCGCCGTTCGCACACGCGTCGTGTCTGCGACAAGATCTCTTCCGGCGAACAACCGGCTGTCCCTCAGGAGCACCCCCGATGACCTACGACCCGTCCGCACGCGGTGCCTTCCCCGTTGGCGTCCGCTCGTTCGAGACCGAGCGCGACGGGCGACGGGTGCCGATCGAGGTCTGGTATCCGGCGACCGGCGCGCACGCCGGCGCGGACCTCGACCCCGCGCGCCAAGACGCCTACACGCTGATCCCCGGCACGCCGGCCACTACTCCCCAACCCGCAGTCCGCGACGCCGAACCCATGTCATCCGACGTCGCCTCCCCCGGCATCGTGTTCAGCCACGGCTTCGCCGGACACCGTCGCCAGTCCACCCATCTCACCACCCATCTCGCCAGCCACGGCTATGTCGTGGCCGCTCCCGACCACACCGGCAACACCTCGCCTGAGGTCATGGGGTGGGCCATGGGCATCGGGATGCCCACCGACATGACCGCCTACACGCGAGAGACCGCAACCAATCGCGTGGGAGATGCGCGCCGGACCCTCGACGGGTTGCTCGACGGAGAGTTCGGCGTCACGGCCGACCCTGAAGCATGCGGCATCGCCGGCCACAGCTTCGGCGGTTGGACGGCGCTCACCGCCACCGCCCGCGAGTCGTCCGTGGTCGCCGTGCTCCAGCAATTGGCCTGGATGTGGCCCTTCTTGCCGCACTTGAAGCAG
>CALKOE010000340.1 GCA_938091985.1 uncultured Acidimicrobiales bacterium
GAGATCGAACGGCTCACGCCGACGTTGCTCGAGATCTCCCACGAGATCCACGCGAACCCCGAACTGAACTTCGAAGAACACTTCGCTCACGAGATCCTCACCGGCGTCTTGACCGACGAGGGCCTCGACGTCCAGCAGGGCGCCTACGACATGCCCACGGCGTTCGACGCCCGCGTTGGCTCCGAAGGCGCGAACATCGCCATCTGCTGCGAATACGACGCACTCCCGGGCATTGGTCACGCCTGTGGTCACAACATCATCGCTGCGGCCGGTCTCGGTGCCGGTCTCGCTGCCGCAACCGTGGCGCGGGCACTCGGCGGCCGCTTGGCGATCTTGGGCACTCCGGCGGAAGAGGGCGGAGGCGGCAAGGAGTTCATGATCCGGCGCGGTGCGTTCGACGAGATCGACGCAGCGATGATGGTGCATCCCGCCGACCACGATCTGCGAATGATGCAGACGATCGCCATCCACACCCTCGACGTCGAATACCAGGGCCAAGCCGCGCATGCAGCCGCAGCACCGCACAAGGGTCGCAACGCGCTCGATGCCGCTGTCCTCGGCTACACCGGCGTCGCGGCACTGCGCCAACACATCCGCCCCGACGAGCGGATCCACGGCGTGATCACCGACGGCGGCCAGAAGCCCAACATCGTTCCTGAGCGCGCGGCGGCCGAGTGGTACGTGCGTTCACGCAACATGGACACCCTGCAGCCCCTGAAGGACCGGGTGATGGCGTGCCTCCAGGGCGGCGCCGACGCCTCAGGGTGCACCATGACCCACCAGTGGAACGACCCGCCCTTCTACGACATGATCGACAACACCCCGCTGCTCGATCTCTACTGCGCCAATGCCGCCGATGTCGGCCGAGCGGTGGCGGAGCCCAACCCGATGTCGGTCGTCGCCGGAAGCACCGACATGGGCAACGTCAGCTACGCGGTGCCCGCGATCCACCCGATGATCAAGGTCGCGCCGACCGGATGTGCCATCCACACTCCCGACTTTGCGACCCACGCGCGCAGCGAAGACGGCGACCGCGCGGTGATCGACGGCGCACTCTCGATGGCCCTCACGATCGTCGATCTCTGGGCCGACACCGAAAGCATGGCGTCGGTCCGCGACGCGTTCAAAGAGAACCAATAGGCTCACGGACCGATGACGGTCTACATCGCCGAGGAATTCACCGCCGAAGAGGCCGATATCCTCCGCCGCTACTTCACTAATCTCGATCAGCCGGTTTTTGCGCTGGTCAACCTGCCCGAGGTGGTCAAGGGCGCGCTCTTCGCTCGCTACTCCCGATCACCGCTGAGCTTGCGACGACTGTTCTTGCAGGAGTTCGTCGGCGACCTCGACATCGAAGGCGATCAGACGATCGATGCCACAGTCGGTTTGCGTCGGGCCGAGGAACTCTACGACAAGGTCTTCTTCGAATACGGCGACGACAGCGTTGCGCAGCTCGGCGGCGTGCATCTCGCCTGCGAGCAAGCCAGCAACGTGCTCACCAAGGTCCTCGAGTGGGGTCGTCTGATGGCGTACCTCGAGCAGAGCACGCGCTACATCGCCTACGACCAGCGACTCGGTGGCCGGTACCGCTACTACCGAGATCCCGACATTCTCAGCAGCTCGCTCGGCACCCGCTACATCGCCGACATGGACCGCATCTTCGATGCCTACTCGGGTCTCGTACCGCAGATGCAGGAGTTCTTCCGGGCGACGACGCCCAAGGACGCCAGCGACAGCGACTTCGCGTACCGCACTGCGATCAAGGCTCGAGCGCTCGACGCCATCCGAGGGATGCTCCCCGCCTCGTCTCTCTCGAACCTCGGGATCTACGGCACAGGCCAGGCCTACGAAGCCCTGCTGCTGCGGATGCGATCCCATCCGCTTCCCGAGAGCCGGGCCTACGCCGACCTGATGCTCACAGAGCTGCGAAAGGTCGTGCCCTCCTTCCTGAAGCGCGTCGACCTGCCAGACCGAGGCGAGCGCACCAGCGCGTATTTGGCTGACACCCGTGACTCCATGGAGGCCGTGGTCGACAACCTCTTCGGTGATGAGACCGGGGGAGCGGTCGACGACGACGTCGTCGAACTGGTCGACTTCGATCCCGACGGCGAGATCAAAGTCGTCGCCGCGATGCTCTACCCCCACACCTCGTTGTCGGAAACGACGATCGAAGCACGTGTCCGGGCAATGTCGGTCCAGGATCGACTCGATGTCATGAAGGCCTACGTGGGACACCGCGAGAATCGACGCCAACGTCCCGGACGGGCGTTCGAGCGCACTGACTACCGCTTCGATGTGCTGTCCGACTACGGCGCCTTCCGCGATCTTCAGCGACACCGAATGCTCACCATCGAGTGGCAACCTCTGTCGCCGCGCCACGGTTACGTGATGCCCGACGCCGTCACCGCTGCCGGAGTGGAAAACGAGTTCCGCGGCGCAATGGAACGGTCGGCCTCGCTGCACACCGCCTTGATGGAGGACCACCCCGATCAAGCGGCCTATGCCGTCTCGCTGGCCTATCGGGTGCGTTACTCCATGCAGTTCAACGCACGCGAGGCCATGCACATGCTCGAGCTCCGAACCACCCCGCAGGGCCACGAGGCCTACCGCAGGGTGTGTCAACGCATGCACACCGCCATCGCGGAGAAGGCCGGCCATGTCGCCCTTGCCGAGGCGATGCGCTTCGTCGACCACTCGGGTGAACCAGCGCTCGGCCGCCTCGACGCCGAACGCCGCGCTGAAGAGCGTCGCCGCGGTCGCGATCTTGGCTGATACTCTCTTCTCCTGACGCGGG
>CALKOE010000341.1 GCA_938091985.1 uncultured Acidimicrobiales bacterium
CGAAACGCCAACCGAAGATGTCGCCGTAGAACGCCTCGGTCTTCGCCGGGTCGGAGCCGGCAATCTCGAACCAGCCGATGGGGGAAACGGTGTTGCTCATGTGAATCTGACTCCTCAGTCGTTGTGTGGGCAACACCATCGCCAGGCTCGGCGACACCCCCCTGTCGGTGTTCTCGAGAGATTCCGGGCGAATCCCGACACCGTCATGTCGGGATAGAGCGGATTCTCGGCGAACAACGTTCAGCCACATCGTTCGCGATCTTGTGCTTTCGTTCGCTGAGCGCGAGAAGTCAGCCCAGCGGGTCGGGCCGCTGAACCAACCACGGCATGAACTCGAGGAAGCGTTCTGGGTCGCGGACCGGCGCCATTTCGCCGGTGAGCGCCGCGCCATGGACACGATCGAGGCGGAACGAACGAGCGTCCTCGCGGAGTCGACACCAGCCCACCAGATACCAAGCCTCGTCGAGCGAGACCACGCCGACCGGCTCGACCTCGCGACGGGTACCAACCGAGTTTCGGTCGAGATAGTCGATTGCAACCACCAACTGTTCAGCGATCGCCCGCTGCACGGTCAGCGGCACATGGGGAGCTTCCACGGTGTCGGGCCGCGAGAACCGACGGACTCGCTCAGCCATCGCCCGGGTGGCCTCGAGATCGTCTTGCGACATCGCTGCGAGCACCTTGTTGCGAGCGGCCCGTCCGGCGCCTGAGAAGGGCCCCACGTTGTCAGCCAGCGCGATCGCGACCGCAAGCGACTCGGCCGGCGTGAAGTTGACCGGCGGCAGCGTGCGAGCCGGATCGATCGAGTAGCCGCCCCGGCGACCAGCCGCCCCGCGAATCGGAACACCCGCTTCCTGCAGGGCGAGTATGTCGCGCTCGATCGTGCGGGTCGACACCTCGTAGACATCGGCGAGTTCCCGGGCTGTGCGCGACGCCGGCGCCGAAGCACGAAGCTCCTCGACCATCGCGTAGAGGCGATCCGTCCGGTTCATGAGCTCAGCCCCCGACAGGGAGTTCTTGTTCGAGCGTGAGCGTCTCGGCAAAGAGATCGCCGTGCTCTTCGATCCGGTCGAGAACCTCTGTCGCCTCGAAGCCGAGCGGCTCGCCGTCGGCGCCGTCGGCCACTTCGTCCCAGGTCAGCGGGGTCGAAACCGTCGGCCGATCCTTGGCCCGCAGGGAGTACGGGGCAATCGTCGTCTTGTGCCGAGAGTTCTGGCTCCAGTCGATGAAGATCTTCCCTTTGCGCAGCTTCTTGGTCATGTTCGACAGCACCAGCTTGGGGAGCTTCTGCTCGAGCAGCTGCGCCACGGCCAGAGCAAAGTCGGACGCGTGGTCGTGTTCGTGGGGCGTATTGAGCGGCACGTAGAGCTGCATGCCCTTGCTACCCGATGTCTTCGGGAACGACTGGAGACCAACCGTGTCCAACACGTCGTTGATCTCGATCGCAACCTGCGCGCACTCGATGATCGTCGCCGGTTCACCGGGGTCGAGGTCGAACACCAGCATCGTCGGTGAGTCGACGGCCCCGCAGCGCGACATCGGCGAGTGGATCTCGAGGGCAGCGAGATTCGCCGTCCACGCCAGCGCCGCGATCGAGTCGAGTCGGCAGTACTCGATCCCGCCACTTCGGTCGCCGGGACCGAGGCAAGTCCCCACCCAACCGGGACGATGCGATGGGCAACGCTTCTCGAAGAACGAGTTCTCCGTGACGCCGTCGGGCCACCGCCTCAGCGTGATGCCGCGGTCGGCGATGTGGGGCAGCATCACCGGCGCGATGCGCACGTAGTAGTCGATGACCTGGGCCTTCGTGAAGCCCACCATCGGATACATGACCTTCTCGAGATTGCTGACCGCAAGACGGTGACCGTCGATCTCGACGTGCACCCGTTCGGAATCGGCCACCAATTGCTCCGCTCAGGCCGACTTGCGAACGCGGGCGGTCTTCTTGGTCGCCTTCTTCGCAGTACCTGCGCGCGCCTTCTTCTTCGTCGCGCCTCGCGCCTTCTTCGTTGCCCCCTTGGCCTTTCCCGAACCCGCCGCAGGGTGTCGACCGCGGGCCTTCTTGGCCTCTTGGACCGAGGCCTCCAGCGCCGCCATGAGATCGATGACCTTGTCAGACGATGGCGCCGGTGCGGGAACGAGGTCGTCGCCGGTCTCCCCCGCCGCCTTGCGATCGATCAACTCGAGCACGGCCTCGCGGTAGGTGTCCTTGTGGCGACCGGGGTCGAACGTGGCATCGAGTGTGGCGATGAGTTGTTCGGCCATCGCCTGCTCCTTCTCGTCGATCTCGATGCCGGCGAGAAGATCGAACCCGCCGATCTCGGTGTGGTCGACGATCTCATCGCTGTAAACCGTCGTCGAAAGCACCAGCCGGCCGTCGACCGGGCGCACCGCGGCGAGATATTGCTTCGATCGCATCACGAAGTGGCAGATTCCGACCTTGCCGGCCTCCTCCATCGCGGTGGCCAAGAGCTTGTAGGGCTTGGCCGTCTGCTCATCCGGAACGAGGTGGTACGCGTTGTCGTAGAACATCGGGTCGATGTCGGCCAGATCCACGAACTCGTCGATGTCGATCGTGCGGACCGCGTCGGGGTC
>CALKOE010000342.1 GCA_938091985.1 uncultured Acidimicrobiales bacterium
CGGGTCGACCGGCGCCGCCGCGCACGAGGGTCATCACGCTCACCTCGCCCTCGCCTTCGGGTGGCGGCGGGATGTCGACGTCGGGAACGACACCGGCCATCTCCATCGCCAGCCAGGCGGTCGGACGATCAGCGCCGACGATGGCCTCCTCGAACGAACGACGAAGGTCGGCATCGAAGTAGAAGACCACCCAGGTCGTGACGATCACCGCCAGCAGGCCGTCGGGTGCGGCAGCGATCGCGTCGCGCACACCGGCGACTGCATCGGCGCGAACGAGGGGTGGCGGGTCAGCCTGCACTTCGGCGATCGCCGCCCGCAGGCGATTCTGACGCTCCGGGTGGTCCGGCCAAACGAGGGATTCGAGCCACCGAGCCTCGTCTGGATCGGTGACGTCGATCGGATTGCGATCGACGCCGCGCCGCCACGCGATGTCGGCCGGGGTGGGCTCCGCCGGGCGCCCGCGGCTCTCCGCGCTCAGATGGAGGCGCGCGTCGGCCGGACCGAGCGACACGTCCCCGACATCGATCCGGTATCGATCGAGCAGCAGGTTGAGCCCAGCGCTGCAGCCGACGTCGATCATGGCCAACGAGGCCGACTCCTGCGCAGCGATTCGGTTCAGTAGCGGCGCGATTGCTGTGGTTCGATTCACCTCATTCGTCTGCACGTAGCGAGTCGAGAGCAAATCGAGGATCTCGCCACGATGGGCCAGCACGAAGTCGCAGAAGAGCGACCCGATGTCACCCTGAAAGCCGGGCTGGTAGGCCGCCGCCAACGGGTGATCCGCCCCGGACAACAGGAGATAGTGCACCGCCGCGTGGAGGTTGTTCGGCACGTGGGCCTCAGCCGGCGCCTCGGCGACCAGCGCCATCACTTCGGGATTGTCAGCCGCACCCCGAACGACCGCCTCGTAGAGCGGCGCGTAGCCGCTCAGCGTGTAGTCGGCGAAGCTCCGGTAGAACGCCGCGATGTCGTCGCTCATGAATCTGCCATCGACGTGCGGCAGTCGGGATTGCCGCCGAGTGGGAGGCGTTCGCCACAGCTGAACCCGAAGTCTTCGAGGTCCGAGCCGAAGTCGGAGATGTTGAAGAGCAGATCGCACGACACGCCGTCTCCCGCGCCACAGTCGTCTCGAAGTTGTCCGTAGCGTGCATCCCCGAACACCGGACTGCCCGTGGAGCTCAGCTCGATCCCGGTGCACAAATCCGATACGGGCGACCCACCACCGCACGACTCGGCGAACGCTTCGTAGCCGGTGTCGACCCCCGACAACGCGTACAGCAGATCGCACGAGACCATCTCGCCGTCGTCGCAGGCCTCATAGAGCGCATCGAGGGACGGGTCGTCGCCGTAGTCGTCGAAGACCACATCCGTTCCGTAGAACAGTGAGAGATTTCGTTCGCTGAGACACTCTTCCAAGGAGTCGACCAGTCGCTCGATGTCGCCCATGTCGTCGCCCACTGCAAAAAGCCGGGCCGGGTTCTGCGCGTTCTCGAGCGCGTAGGCGATCACACAAGATCCTTCGCTCGTCGACATCTCGATTCCCTGACCCAAACCCACCTCGAGCTGATCCGCCTGGAACTGCACCCAGCCGTCCCACTCGGCCGGCTCGTCCACACAATCGAGACCGATCTGCACGGCCTTGGTGCGTTCAGCATCGGCCGCGGCGCCGAACCCGGTGACCAAGAGCGACAGATCAAGCTCCTCGGCCTCACGATCGAAGATGCAGTCGCGCTCCCGCTCACTCAGCTCCTCATAGATGAACTGGTTCTCGCCGACGCGGTCGCTGAAGTCATTGGCCGCAGCGCTGTCGGGAAGATCGATGGGGGTTTCGCCGCACGACGCGGCAACCAACCCCACAAGGATGGTGGCAGCGAGCCGCCGGGGGAACTTGTCGCTCAGCGGCATGCTCAGGCTTTCGTGGTGGGACCGAGAACACGGTCGGTGTAGGGATTGGCGAATCGACCCGCCGGGTCGAGCTCGTTGCGAACGGCTTGATACGAGTCCCACTCCCCGTAGCGGGGGCGCAAGGTCTCGTGGTTCTGGAAGTGGAGCTTGCCCCAGTGGGGCCGGCCGTCGTAGTCGTTCATGATCTGCTCGATGCCCTGGAAGTAGGTCTCGTAGCTGCCGCCCTTGTGCACGTGGGCTGCGATCCAGGCGCTCTCACGACCATGCGCCGTGGAGAGGGGAATGTCGTCGGCGGCCGATACTCGCACTTCGATGGGGAAGAAGATCGGCTCGCTCCCGGTCTTCACGAAGTCGCGCACTCGGCGCAGCGCTTCGGGGAGGGCCTCGCGGGGGATGCCGTATTCCATCTCGTAGAACCGAACCCATCGAGGACTCGCGAAGATCTTGTGGCTCGCGTCGACCAGATCCCGCCCGGAGACCCCGGAATCGACCAGCTTGGCGATGCGGGGGGCGGCGCTCGGAAACCGGGCTCCAACCTTTGTGACCAGCCCAAATGCCAGATTCTCGGCAACGATCTTGTCGCGCACGTAGGACAGCCGGGGTTGGGGCCGCCGCGCCTCGGTGGTCCGGTTGTTCCGCTTCACCTGGCAACGCCGAGCGCCCGGCATCCAGAAGAACTCGAA
>CALKOE010000343.1 GCA_938091985.1 uncultured Acidimicrobiales bacterium
CACGACGTCGACCGCGTCTGGGCCGCCTTCTGCAACCGAACGGGCGACCACCGCGTCGATCGCGGCGTCGTCCGGTGCAATCGCTCCCTCGCTGCGAACCTTCTCGCCCGAGAGTTCTTGGCCGTAGCGAGATGCCGCACCGACATCGCCGAACCAGTCGAGATGCCAACCGAGCACCTGGCCGACGTCGTCGTAGCTCAACCGCGCCGTCACTTCGTCGGGCAGCCGGTCGCCGATCCAGATCGAGGCATCATGGAGGTCATAGACCGCCGGCGGCCGATCGACAGCCATTCGGCCCACGGCCTGGCCTACAGCCACGAATGCGATGGCCGTGACCACCACTGCACCGACGATGAAGAGAACGAGCGTCATCGCTCTTCACCCTATTGCCAGACGCGACGAAGGGCCGCCCCGGAGGACGGCCCTTCTCTTCGTAACTATCTCTCTCAGATTCGTCTGACACCCGGAATCTGAGCGAGCTCAGATTCCGATGCGCTGAGCGAGGAGCTCGCGATGGTAGGTGGGATCACCGAACAGGAGCTCGGAGCTCTTGGCCCGCTTGAAGTAGAGGTGGGCGGGGTGTTCCCAGGTGAAGCCGATGCCACCGTGAATCTGGATGTTCTCGGCCGCAGCGTGGAAATAGGCTTCGGAGCAGTAGCTCTTGGCGAGCGAGGCCACCTGGCCCAGTTCGTCGTTCATCTCAGCGGCGCACCAGCCGGCATAGTAGGCGGCGGACTTGGCCGACTCGACCTCGAGCAGCATGTCGGCGCACTTGTGCTTGATGGCCTGGAACGAGCCGATCGGACGGCCGAACTGCACGCGGACCTTGGCGTATTCGACCGCCATGTCGAGGCACATCTGCGCACCACCGACCTGCTCCGCGGCGAGAGCCACGGCGGCGAGATCGAGCACGGTTTCGAGGGCGGCCCAGCCGGCGCCGTCATCACCGATCAGCGTGGCGGCGACACCGGAGAACTCCAGCTTCGCCTGCTTGCGGGTCTGGTCCATGGTCGACAGAGCGGTGCGGGTGAGGCCCTCGGCATCCGCAGCGACCTGGAAGAGCGAGACGCCCTTGTCGGTGCGGGCGGCGACGATCAAGAGGTTGGCGGTGGCACCGTCGAGGACATACATCTTCGTGCCGTCGAGGGTCCACGAATCGCCGGAGCCGGAGGCCTGCATCGTGATGCCGCCCTCGTCCCATCGGCCGCTCTCTTCGGTGAAGGCGAGTGCGGCGCGGGTCTCGCCGGAGGCGATGCCGGGAAGGAGCTCGCCCTTGGCCGAGTCGTCGCCCGACTGAAGGATCGCGTTGGCAGCGAGCACGCAGCTCGAGAAGTAGGGGGCGCACAGCAGCGCACGGCCCATTTCCTCGAGCACGACGACCTGCTCGACGAAGCCGAAGCCCTGTCCGCCGAACTCTTCGGGAATCGCGAGGGCCTGGAGGCCCATCTGCTCAGCCATCTGGTTCCAGACGGCCTCGTCGTAGCCCTGCTCGGTGTCCATCTGCTCACGGACGGCATCTTCGGCGGACTTGTCTTCGAGGAAGCTCCGGACGAATTCGCGCAGCTGCTCTTGCTCTTCGGAGAATGCAAAGTTCATGGGCGAGAAGCTAGTGACTTTCGCGCCTCGCGCCAATTCGACGTGTGTACACCTGTGCTACGGTACCGTCGTGGACAAGGTCGGGGTCAGAGAACTACGCAACAGTGTTGCAGCCGTGGTGCGCCGCGCTGGTGGCGGCGAACGCATCATTGTCACCGTCGATGGCGAGCCCGTCGCTCAACTCGGTCCGCTCGAATCCTCGGGACAGCCGACCATCGATGACCTCGCTGCTGCGGGCCTCGTTCGTCTGCCCGGCCGAGCGGATCGGCCCGCTCCTCCTGAACCCTTCGGGGTGCCCGTCGACATTCGGCTCTCATCGGTGATCGCAGAGCTGCGGGGAGAACCCGGATGACGCTCGCTATCGACCCGTCGGCGCTCATCGCCCGCTACGTGCCCGGACCCGATCGAGCGCTGGTCAACGCCACGTTGGCCGCCGATCCGATCTGGTGCGCGAGCGACCTCGCCCGCACAGAAGTGATGCTCGCCTTGCATCGCGTGGCCGGTGCTGAAGTCCTGGCGAACGACCTGCGAGCGGCCGCTCGCGCCGACTTCGACGCGTTTGTGCTGATCCCTGTCGACGAGCGCTGCATCGCACGAGCGACCGAGCTGGGCACGGCCTACGGCCTGCGAACCGTCGACGCGATCCACCTCGCCGCCGCGGATCGACTGCCCACCCCGGTGCGCTACCTCACGCTCGACCGGCACCAGATCCCGGCAGCCGCTGCGCTCGGCTTCGAACTCGTTGCACCACTCGCCGGAAGTCCGTCGTGAGCGGCCCGGCGCTTCCTGCCGACCAGCGGCCGTTCGATGACACGCCGGTCCACACCGAGGATCTCCCCGACCTCCCGACCCGCGACCGCAACATCAGCGTCGAGGCGTGGATCGAGGCGCCCGACGTGGTCCGCAGCTCCGGCATCGATATCGGCGGCGTGCGGGTGGCGTTCAAACGCCGGATCGGACCGTGGCTGCTGTGGCGGGCGGGCCCGGCCCGCCGAGCCGATGCGCGCTATGTGGCGGTCCACGCCGATGATCTGAGCCGGCACCACACCTTCCGCCTGTTTCCCGATGGGGCCGGCGATGGCACAGGGCCAAGCGGCGTCCGCCACACACGGTTCCGGGCCTGGAAAGAAGATCTTCTCGGCCGGCTCTGACAGCACGCGCACGCCGCCGCCGTTTCTCCTTCAGCGGTGGGACAAGCCGGGGGTGTTCCATAGACTGACGACAGCGATTCGGAGTGAACGGATGAGTCTGCCGACCAACATCAAGGACGACTTCCCCGTCCTGCAGCAGTCGTTCCACGGCAAGTCCGTGGTGTACCTCGACTCGGGCAATACGTCACAGAAGCCGCAGGCGGTCATCAATGCGATGAGCCGCTACTACGAGGCCGACAACGCCAACGTCCATCGCGGCAGCTACGAGCTCGCGGTCCGGGCCACAGCGGCGCTCGAAGACGCACGGGCCAAGGTTGCGCGCTTCATCAACGCGCCGTCCACCAGCGAGGTCGTCTTCACCAAGAACGCGACCGAGTCGTTGAACCTCCTCGCCCGGTCGTGGGGCGGCGCCAACCTCCGCGCCGGTGACGCCGTGGTCATCTCCGAGATGGAGCACCACGCCAACATCGTTCCGTGGCACATGCTTGTTGCCGAGCTCGGCATCGAGCTGCGGTGGATCCCGGTCGACGACCGCGGCCACCTCGACCTCACCGACCTCGACCGCCTCCTCGACGGCGCCAAACTCCTGTCCGTCACGGCGATGTCGAACGTGCTCGGCACGCTCAACGACATTCCGCGACTCGCGAAAGCGGCGCACGACGCGGGCGCGCTCCTCGCCGTGGACGCCAGCCAGTACGTCCCGCATGTCGCCACCGATGTGCAGGCCATGGGCGCCGACTTCGTCGTATTCACCGGCCACAAGATGCTCGGCCCGATGGGGATCGGCGTCTTCTGGTCTCGAGCGGAGATCCTCGAGGCCATGCCGCCCTTCCTCGGCGGCGGCGAGATGATTCTTCAGGTGACCAAAGAAGGCTTCACCACCAACGAGATCCCGTGGAAGTTCGAAGCCGGCACACCGATGGTCGCCGAAGCCGTCGGTCTCGGCGCGGCCATCGACTACCTCAACGAACTCGGCATGGACAATGTTCGCAAGCACGAGGTGGAACTCACCGCCTACGCGATGCGAAAGCTCACCGAGACGCATGGCGATCGGATCACGATCCACGGTCCCAGCGAGCCCTCCGAGCGTGGTGGCGTGCTGTCGTTCGTCTACACGGGCTCCGGCGGCGAGATCCATCCACACGACATCGCCCAGGTCCTGGACCAGGCCGGTGTCTGCGTGCGAGCCGGACACCATTGCGCGAAGCCGCTCATGACTGTGCTCGGCGCCAACGCCACGTCCCGGGCCTCGCTCTACGTCTACAACGACGAATCCGACATCGATCAGCTCGCTGCCGCACTCACAGCCGCTGATGACATGTTCTCCTTCTGAATAGGACTCCTGCCATGAACGGCCTCGAAGATCTGTATCGAGAGATCATTCTCGACCACTACCGCACGCCCCGAAACCGCGGCGAACTCGAGACGCCGCCGGCCGTGCGCGCCGACGGATTCAATCCGCTCTGCGGTGACGAGATCGTCGTCTACATCGACGTCGACGACGCTGGAGTGATCAGCGATGTGGCCATCGGTGGCCAGGGATGCTCGATCAGCCAGTCCTCAGCCTCGATGATGTCGGCGGCGATCAAGGGCAAGACCGTGAGCACGGCCCGCGATCTGATTGTTGCGTTCAAAGGCCTGATGTCGATCCACGAAACCGACATCGGTGGAGACGGCAGCGAGTCCGGGGGCGAGGCCGGCAGCGACATCGACATGAGCTTCGACAACACCGACGACATGGCCCTCGGCGACCTCGAGGCCCTCAAGGGTGTCGTCAAGTTCCCCGTGCGGATCAAGTGCGCCACGCTCAGCTGGAACACGCTGGCCGAGGCGCTCGAGGAGGCCAGCCCGATTCAGTGACCCACGTGGTTGCGAATCGCCACCGCAACCTCGGGCCCGACCAGAGCCTGTAGCTCGTCGGCGAGTTCATCAGCAGTGGAGCGGTCGCCGGCCTGTGCGTTGTCGCCCTCGGTGCAGCACCACGCCATCGACGCCCCGTCGGGACCACGATCATCTCGACCCCAACGCCGTAGACGGGCGGTGCCGTCGTCTCCATGCTCGGCAACGAGCGGCAGTTGCCAACAAACCGAGGGCTTGACGTCGATCGGGCGTTCGCCGTCACGCACAGCCTGGAGGTGCAGCGCGCATCCTCCGCCACCGGCGAATCCCGGCCGGTTGAGAAAGACACACGCGCCGTCGACAGTGATCGTGCGTGCTCTCCGCTCGTCTTCGAAGATGCCGTGTTCGGCGGCCCACTCGGCGTGCTGGAACACATCGGGGTCCAGCAGCGCCGCATGAGCGGAGATCGCCATTGCTTCCTCCTCGTCGAGCAACTCGGTCCCGACCGAACAGCACCCGTGGCCGAGCTCTTCGGCCGGCTGATCGAGGATCCCTTGGCATCCCGCGCCCCAGATGCACTTCCATCGTGAACCCAGGAACCCGACATCGACAGTCCAACGGGTGCCGTCGACGGGATCAACGAACTCTTCGAAGCGCTCAGAGACCATGAAACGAGGCTAGGTCGCACTACTCTCGCTCAGATGACCGATATCCCGGCGGGTTGGTACACCGACCCGGAGGACAACGCCCAGCTGCGCTACTGGGACGGTTCCCAGTGGTCTGACCACAGGGCGCCGGCAGTCGCGCCCAGCGATGTCGCCGGCGGCGACAGCATGGCAATCGTCACGGGAGCCGTCGCTTTGTGTCGGGACAACTGGGTGCAGCTGCTCATCATTGCTGCGCTCGGTGTGGCGATCGCTGTGTCCGGCATCGTGCTTGGCGTCATCGGGCTCTCGACATCGCTCGATCCTGGCCTTTGGGACATCATCACGACAGTCACCGACTCGAACTACAACCCCGAATTCGATCCCGTCGATCGAGCCTTCGAAGACTCGATCATGTGGGAGTGGAACGTCGGCGTTGTGCTGCTCGTCATCAGTGCGCTCCTCCTCTTCGGCGGCATGTACGGCAGCCTCGCCGCCGCCACGCTGCTACTCGCCTCGGCTCGTGCCGGACAGCCGCGGGGCGCGGTCTCGTGCCTCGGCATGGTGCTGCGCCGGGCTCCTCGCTGGATCGCCATCGCGATCCTCTGGAGTCTCGTCGCCACGGTCCTCGGCGGGATTCTCGTCGGCCTCTACGTGCTGACCGTGCTCGCCGCGCAGCCGCTGCTGTTCCTACTGATCCCCGCCACGATCGCGTTGGCGATCTTCGGCTGGCCCTTCCTTCAGCTCTCTGGCGTTGCGCTCATCCTCGCGCCCCGTGGAACGCCCCCGTTCCGTCACGTCATCTCGCTCGTGACTGCCAACTGGGGTGGCATCGCCTTGCGCAGCCTGATCATCAACATCTCGGTCTTCGTGTTCAACTTCGCATCGAACATCATCGGGATCATCCCGATCGTCGGCATCCTCGTCGTGCTCGTCGCCGGCGTCGCTATCTACGCCTACCAGGTGGCTGCCTCGGTCTTGCTCTACGAGTACGCCGGCGGTGAGGTCGACCCGGAAATCCTCGAGCCGGTCACCGCCCAGCCTGTGGTCTGACGACGGTCGTTTCAGACGAGACGGTCGACGCGCTCGATCCACGCACGGTCGTTGCTGGAGATGCCTCCGGCGTCGTGATCGGTGATCCTCACCTCGACCCGGTTGTAGACATTGCTCCATTCAGGGTGATGGAACTGCCGCTCAGCAACGAGCGCGACCTTGGTCATGAACCCGAAGGCCTCGGTGAAGTCTGCGAACTCGAAGTCTCGCCGCAGGCCGTCACCGTCTCTCGACCAGCCTGGGTGGGCAGCCAGCAGCTCGGTGATCTCGGCCTCGCTCAGCAGCGTGCCGGCCATCAACGGCCGTCGCGGTATCGACGGCGGAGCCGTTCGGCGATGGTCTCGCCACTTCCCTGGTGGGGTTTGCCCTTGTTCTTCGCGGGCTTGTTCTTCGTGGGCTTGTTCTTCGCCGGCTTGGGCGACGAGTTCTTCCCGACCGCTCGCCGGAGGCGCCCACCCTGGCGCTTGCGTCGTTCGGCGTCGAGATCGGCCAGCGTTGCCGGCACGGCCTCGTTGATGATGTCTTCAGCTGCATCAAGGAGTGCAGCGATGCTGGTGTCTTCGCCGAGGCTGTCGGGCTCCGGCGGCGTCTCGGGAGTCACGAGCGAACCGTGGGCCCAGTTCACGTCGGCCATCCGGCGGGTGTAGCTCGGACAGTCTTCGGGGCAGCGCCACGGCGCCTCGGGTGCGAGGTCGAGGTCGCACTTCCGTACGGTGTCGCCATTCGGATAACTCCGCGACTCGAAGTACTTGCAGTCCTGTCGCATCGGCATGGCCACCATTGTGGCGCGGCCGGAGTCGATTCGGGTAGAGGGGTCAGTCGGCTGCGATGCCGGCGAGCTCCGAGAGCAGCCCCATCACGCTGAGCCCATCACCGAGCTCCCCGTCGCGGACCATGCCGGCGACGTCAGCCACCGGGACCCATTCGATCTTCACTGCTTCATCAGTGTCGGTCGGCTCGCCGATCTCGACGGCCTCGGTGGCCCGGACGACATGGAATCGCTGGTCCGTCGCGCCGTTGCTCGGATACCACGACATCACCGGCGCCGTCGGGCCCGGGGCCCAGCCGGTCTCTTCCACACATTCACGATGCGCCGCTTCTGCGACGGTCTCGCCCGGATCGATCCCACCGGCGGGTATCTCCCAGCCCCACGAGTCGGTGATGAAACGGTGGCGCCAGATCATCAACACGTGGGCATCGACGACGACGAGCGTCCCCACAGCCTCTGCCGGGAACCGCACCGCATGATGTTCGAATCGCAGTCCGGACGGCGTCTCGACGTCGACCAATGCCATCGACATCCAGTCGCTCTCGTAGACAAAGCGTTGTGCGTGCTCCACCCAGCGGCCGGGTTCGACGCTCATGAGCTGACCTCGTGTCTCTCTCACGGAGACAGTAACAACCCCAGCGAGCGGTTCGGTAGCGCCAGCCGGGCGAAGACACCGCTTCTCCACGGTCGGAACCCGTGCGTCGCGACCGCATCGGCGAGGACCCGCCTGACGTCGATCGTGACCGGCCAGACATCGTCGTGTTCGACGGATGGGAGGTCACCGTGGACGCCACCGACCACACGATCACCGAAGACGAGCGCCACTCCCCCGCGTCCATGTTCTGTCCCGCCGCTGTCGTTCTCGTCGATGGCGCGGCCGAACTCGCTGACGACGACGACCGTGACCGGGTCGGCATCGAGCGATGACGAGCGGGTGGAAACGACATCGGCCCAGAAGGCCGCGAGAGAACGACCGAGCCGGTCAAGCTTGTGGGCCAACACGCCGGCTCGACCATCTCCTTGGTCGACGTGGGTGTCGTAGCCCAGCTGCTCGATCGCGACGATGCGCAGGCCGGCGTCGTGGCGGAGCATGTCGGCGGTCGACGCAAGCGCGCGACCGAGGCGGCCCTCCGGGTAGCCACGCGACAACCGCTCAGCAGGCGACTCCCATTGATCATCTGACCAGCGAGACGTCGCGGACCTGGTCGCCGAGGGCGGCCCGACAGTTCCCGTGACGGCCTCGGCGGCAACGTCGCCCGCAACGACATGTCGGGCGCCGATCTTGACCGGCGGCGTCAAGGCTGCGTGATCGGGCAGGCCCTCGAACATCGGGTGAGGTCCGGCGCCGAATGACCACGTCGCGCTCGCGTCCATCCCTTCGAATCGAAGCAGACGAGTCGCCCACCCCTCGCGCTCGTGGCGCCCTCCCCGATGCAGGAAGTCGCGAGACGGAAGGTGCATACTCTCGCCGCCCTCACCGTCGGGCACGCCGACGCCACCGATCATTGCCAACCGTTCGGATCCGCCTACGGCGTTGTAGACCGGCGCCATCGCCGGGTGAAGTCCGAGGCCCCGACCCAGATCGATGGCGCCGTAGCGCTCACCGGGGGCCGCAACCGCGAGGCCAGGACGGCGACGGAGATACGCCGGGTCGCTGTGGGGCACCAGCAAGCTGAGCCCGTCGGCACCTCCAACCAGATTCACGAACACGACCGTCCCGGACGGCTCGGCCACGCCGCGCCCGTG
>CALKOE010000344.1 GCA_938091985.1 uncultured Acidimicrobiales bacterium
GCGGGCCCACGAGCTCGCCCACGAGAATCGGACCCGCATCGTGAAGCTCATCGGCGACGAGGTCATGTTCGTCGCTGAATACCCCCAGGATGCTGCGAGATTCGTCAGCGGCATGACCGAATCGATGGCGGATGACGAAGTCGTTCCGCGCGGCGGGCTCGCCTATGGCGACCTCGTCAACATCCACGGTGACTACTTCGGTCCAGTGGTCAACCTGGCGGCAAGGCTCACCGACTCGGCTGTGCCCGGTGAGGTGCTCGTCGACGATTCTGTCGCAGCCCATGTTGCCACCGAGGCTGCCGGCCGCCGCATGCTCAAGGGCTTCGACGAACCCGTCCGTGTCCACACACTTCTTCCGGAGACTTCCACCTGATGTTCGAACCCTCTCCCGCCGTTGCCGAGATCCGCGCGGCCCTGGACCATCCGGTGATCGACACCGATGGCCATGTCATCGAGTACCTCCCCTGGGTACGGGACCTGCTGGTCGACATCGCCGGGGAAGATGTCGCCACCCGCTTCGACCAGATGGTCACGTCGGCAGCCACGATTCGCGGGGTACCCACCGAGCTGCGCCGAGGTGCTGGCGTCACCCGTAGCTCGTGGTGGGCGGTCCCCGCCCGCAACACGCTGGACCGAGCGACAGCGATGCTTCCTGCGCTGCTCCACGAGCGACTCGATGAGCTCGGCATCGACGTTGCCGTCCTCTACCCCACCTACGGCTTGACCGTCACTGCGTTCGCCGACGACGAGCTGCGTCAGGCGATGGCCCGGGCCTTCAACACCTACATGGCCGAGGCCCATGCCGGCTTCACCGATCGCCTCGTGCCGGTCGCTTCGATCCCGATGTTCACGCCCGAAGAGGCCATCGCCGAGCTCGATTACGCAGTGGGCGAGCTCGGCCTCAAGGCAGTGATGATGTCGGGCGTGATTCCTCGCCCGCTTCCCGGCGCCGAAGGTCATCGATCTGCCCGCTTCATCAACGGCGTGGGCCACGACAGCGAGTACGACTACGACCCGGTGTGGCGGCGCTGCGAGGAACTCGGGGTGTGCCCGACGTTTCACGCCAGCGCTCTGGGCTGGGGGTCGCGAGCGTCTCGCACCAACTACGTCCACAACCACATCGGCAACTTCGCTGCGGCCGGCGAGGCGGGACTCCGGTCGCTGCTCATGGGAGGCGCCCCGATGCGATTCCCGAACCTGCGATGGGCCTTCCTCGAAGGTGGCGTGGCGTGGGCCGCGAACTTCCTCGGCGACGCACTCGGCCACTACGAGAAGCGCAATGTCGAAGCGATCCAGCACTACAACCCCGCCCTGCTGGACCAAGACAAGCTGCGGTCACTGCTCTCCGAGAAGGGCGACGCCAACGTCACCGGCCGCCTCGATCGTCTCGACTACGCGCTCCAGATGCTGTCCGACCCCGACGAGGACCCCGAATCGATCGACGAATGGGCCGAGAGCGGCATCACTTCGGCTGATGACATCATCAGACTCTTCCGCGATCACTTCTACTTCGGTTGCGAAGCTGACGACCCGATGAACGCGTTGGCCTACCAGCGCCACCTCGTGCCGGCCGGAGTGCGCCTCCGAGCGATCTTCGCGAGCGACGTGGGCCACTGGGACGTCCCTGACTTCACCGGCGTTCTGCCCGAGGCCTACGAACTCGTCGAGAAAGGACTTCTTGACGAGGCCGATTTCCGTTCGTTCGTGTTCGACGACCCGGTCAGATTGTTCCAGACCGGCAACCCGGACTTCTTCAAGGACACCACGGTCGCCGACGCCGCGCTCAACGTCCCTGCGTGAAGTGCGCGCTGAGGAAGGGATCTACCTCGGCGGCGACGCGTTCAACATTCAGGAATGCGTCGGCGTGGCCTCCCGGAATCACAGCTGAATCGATCGGCATCGACTCCGACAGGCGTGAGTTCTGACCAGCAAACGAGTCGCCTTCGGTGTTCGTTTCTGCGTAGGAACTCTGCAGGTGCGCCGGAATGTCGACGGGAACCGTCTTGAAGTATTCATCCCAGTCACCTCGCTCGAGCGCCTCGGCACAGCGTTCGATCAATGCTTCGGCCTCCACACCGACATCACGAAGACCACCGATGACGTCGCCCAAGTAGAGACCACCGAAGACTGCGGCACGGACCAACGCCGGTCGCCGTCGCGCAACCAACCCAGCGACCTCGGCACCGCCGGCGAAGCCCCACAGCGCGGCCTGGCGAGCACCCTCGCCGGCAAGAACCGCGCTCACGCTGGCAACCAGGGATTCCGGGCCGTAGGCCGCCGGGTCGTAGGGCCGGTCGCTCTCGCCTCGACCGAGCAAGTCGATGACGATCACCCGGTATCGGTCGGAGAACCGCTCGACATAGCCCAGCGCCTCCCACCGGCTTGCCGATTGCAACATGGCCGGCAACATGACGACTACTGGTCCGGCTCCCTCAACGAGGTAGCTGATCCGGTGTTCATCTTGCGACACGACCTCCCGCCGAAGGCTCATGTTCGTTCTCCCGTCTGACTCCGACCCTAGCGGAGAACAGAGAACCGACCGGATGGTCAGGTGCGAGCGATGATGGATTCAGCCTTGTGGAACAGTCCAACCGTTGTCGCGTGCAGCAGGTCACCGAACGACGTGGGCGCCTTGCCGGCCTGGGCCCGCGCATGGGTGCCCTCGAGAATGATGCCGGTCTTGTAGCAAGCCAGCACTCCGTACCACTCGATGCTGCTCAGGTCGCGCTCGGACCCTTCGCCGTATCGCGCCACCATCTCGTTGATGCTGGGGAACCCCTCCCAGGGCGTGACACTCAATGCGGTCGGCTGACCGTCTTCGTCAGGCCAGAACGCCATGATGAGGCCGAGGTCGATGAGCGGATCGCCGATCGTGGCGAGCTCCCAATCGACGACCGCGGCCAGCGCCGGTCCGTCGTGGCGGTACATCACGTTGCCGAGGTGGTAGTCGCCGTGGATGATCCCGGGATCGAACGATGCCGGGCGATTGGACTCGAGCCAATCCCCCACGCGGTCGAGATGAGGGATCTCCGGCGTCCATTCGCCTCCGAGCTCGGCGTAGGAGTCCAGCTGCGACCGCCAGCGCGGCACCTGACGCTCGAGATACCCATCAGGCTTGCCGAACCCCTCGAGCCCAGCGGCTTGGTAGTCGACGCGACCGAGCGACGCCGCCGCATCGGCAAGCGAGAAGCCCATCTCGCGTCGAACCGACGGATCGCCGGCATGCAGTTCCGGCAACCCTGTGGTCGGAGTGAAGCCGTCGACCGGCTCCATCAGGTAGAAGACCGCTCCCAAGATCGTCTCGTCGGGTTCTGCCGCGATCAATCCGGGGTGCGGCACGTCGCTACCAACCAGAGCCGCGAGGACCCGCGCCTCGCGGCGCATGGTCTCATCGCTGTTCTTTCGTTTGTGTTCCGGCGGCCGCCGCAGCACGTCCGCACGGCCTCCGCGCTCGAATCTCAGCAGCAGGTTCTGTGTGCCGCCGGCCAAGGCGGTGAGCCCCGTCAGCGGACCCGAACCGAGTCCGTGACCGTCCATCCATTCGCGCAGGACGTCGACGTCGACGACCGATGGGTCAACCGGGTTCTCTCGCTCCTCGTCGGCCACCGGCATGCTCAGATCGGGAGGTCGCCGGTCGCGGCCTTCGTCGTGCCGTGGTCCTTGTAGGCCGCAATCGTCCGTTGGGCGATGCGCATCTGGTGCACCTCATCGGCACCATCGGCAAAGCGGGCCCAGCGGGCGTGCTGATACATGTGGGCGAGCGGGGTGTCGGTCGAGTAGCCGAGCGCGCCATGCACCTGGATCGCACGATCGATGATGCGGTTGAGCGAGTTGGCCACGAAGTGCTTCGCCATGGAGACCTCGGACTTGAAGTCTTCCCCCGCATCGATCTTCGAGGCTGCGTGGAGCACCATCAGCTTGCACTGATAGAGCTCCATCGCCGAGTCGGCGATCATCCATTGGATGCCCTGCTTCTCAGCGAGGATCGAACCATGGCTGTAGCGGTTGAGGGAGCGGTCGACCATCATGTCGAGCGCCGTCTCGGCCTGGGCGATCCATCGCATGCAATGGGCCAGACGGGCCGGTCCGAGTCGGTACTGGCCGAGCATGTGGCCTTGCCCTCGCCCACCGAGCATCTGGCTCTCGTGGACTCGAAGATCTTCGATGAGGATCTCGGAGTGTCCCGTGCCGCCGTGCATCGTCTCGATCTGGCGGACTTCGTTCCAGCCCTCGCTGGGCAGGTCGATGAGGAACGCCGTGTTCGCCGCCTGCGGCAGATCGGGATCGTCTTCGGTACGAGCCACGAGAATGGCGAAGTTGGCGCGGTGGGCATTGGAGATGAACCACTTGTGCCCGTTGAGCACCCACTCCTCGCCGTCCTGATAGCCCGTCGTGCGGATCAGGGTGGGATCTGAACCGGCGACCTCGGGTTCGGTCATTGCGAAACAGGACCACACCGTGCCGTCGCACAGCGGGCGTAGGTACTTCTCGGCTTGCTCAGGCGTCGCCCAGTGCAAGAGCGTGTGCATGTTGCCCTCGTCAGGCGCTTGACAGTTCAGCACCCACGGGCCGTAGTAGGACTTCGCGGCTTCAGCCTGCACCATGGCGAGAGCCACATGGCCGAGACCCATGCCGCCCCACTCCTCGGGCATGTGCGGAAGCCACAAGCCTTCGGCGCTGGCCTTCTTGCGCATGGCAATCAGCATCTCGAGGCGCGCCTTGCCGTCGAGCGGTTCTCCGTCGCCCTTGCCCTCGATGGCCTCCTCACCCGGCTTGACGACCTCATCGATGAAGGTGCGGACGCGGCCACGAATCTCTTCATGTTCGGGGCTCAGGGTGAAGTCGATTGCCATGCGGCGAGGTTAGCGACCGTTCACTTTCATGGCACGTGGGCTCAGGGGCGTGGGGCCCCGCCCGCGTCGACGAGCGAGGCGATCTCTGACAGGTGGGCTGGATCCGTCGAGGTCGGCACGAGGTAGACCTCGTCGCATCCCGCCTCGGCAAGACGCTGAAGGCCTTCGGCCACCGCGTCGAGTCCGGCTGCCGTGGTCATTCCCGCCATCATCTCCGCGCCCTCATGGCCGAAGACCTTGAGATAGCGGTACGCGTAGTCATGCAGCACGGTGCCGGCATCGGCATCGAGCGAATACCAGAAGCTGGTGCTCAGCCGAGGCGCTGTCGAGCGACCGGCCGCCGGCCATGCATCACGGGTCGCCTGGAAACCAGCGACATGGTCATCGGTGTTGGGAGCCAGCGTGAACCCCATGTTGCCGTCGGCCCACACTGCGGCCCGAGCGGTCGACTTCGGGCCCATCGCGCTCGCGTAGATCGGTGGCCCTCCTGCCTGCAACGGAGCGGGACCAACAGCGGGCGCGTCGTCGTGGGGCGACTCTCCGGCCCAGAGCCTGCGGAGCTCGGCCACCTGGTCATCGAGGGTTTGGTGCCGGCGAGCAAAGGAGCGTTCGGCGCATCGGTAGTCCTGATCCCGGCCGCCCACGCCCACTACGAGATCCACTCGGCCGTCGGAGAGCACATCGAGGGTGGCCAGCTTCTTGGCCATGAGCGCCACCGGGTGCATTGGAAGAATCACCAGGGTGGGAGCGAGACGCACGCGCTCGGTACGGGCGGCGGCGTAGGACAGCGTCGTGTGCATCTCGAGGTTGTCGAACGCGAGACGCTCGCCGATCGCAAGGCTGCGATAGGGGCCCTCGTCGATCGCCGCGCACCAGGCGTTGAGGACGCCTCGGTCCATGCCCGACGCCATCGTCGGCAACGTCATCGAGAGATCCATGGCTTCCTCAGGCGTCGAGATAGCGGGTGACTGCGACCATCGACCCGATCACCGAAACGATCACGGCAATGCCGAACACGATCAGGTTGACCCACCAGTATTCGTTGTCGGTCACGCGGAGGCCCTGCATCAGTTCGAGTGAGTCGGCATCGCCGAGCCCCTCGATCACCTGGTTGTTCAGGAAATACAGACCGACCATCGCGCCCAACGCACCGAGCGCGGCTTGGACCAAACCTTCGAGCATGAACGGGATTCTGATGAACCAGTTGGTGGCGCCGACCACCTTCATGATCTCGATCTCCGCCCCGCGACTGCGGATGGCGCTCACCACATTG
>CALKOE010000345.1 GCA_938091985.1 uncultured Acidimicrobiales bacterium
CGACCGACCCCACCCGCGGACAGCTGATCGGGGTTTCCTTCGCCGGTCCGTTGGCCGGCTTCGCTCTCGGCGCGCTGATGGGCGCCGGCGTCGCGATCGCCGGCGGCGTTGGATCGGGCGACGTTCGGTATTTCGTGCTCGTGGTGCTCTGGACCAACGTCGGATGGGGCCTGGTCAACCTCGTGCCGGTGTTGCCCCTCGATGGCGGCCACATCCTTGCTGAGCTGCTTCCCGGCGACCGAACCACCAGAAATCGCCGCGCTGCAATGGTCTCGGTCGTGGTGGCCGGCATCGCGATCGTGTGGATGCTGTCCGTCGGGATCGTCTTTGGCGCACTCATCCTCGGGTGGATCGTGCTGAGCAACCTGTCGGCGCTCAACAGCGGTCGGGCGGCCGCCAAGCGCGAGGCGATCGAGGACGAAGCACGCGAGGCGTTGACTCGGTTGGGTCATGGCGACCGTTCAGCGATCGCGGAGATCCAGAAGCTCCTGGTTGGTCTGCGGCCACATTCGTCACCGTTTCGCGCCGTCGCGATCGAAACCGCAGCGGCCACCGGCGACGCGGCCGGAGCGCGGCTGTTGCTCGACTCGTCGCCCGCTGAGGAGCCGCTGCCGCCAGGGCTCTACGCCTTGGTCTTCGCGGCCGAGAGTGCCGGTCGTGACGGGACCAGCGAACTCAGCGAGATCTTCCGACGAGAACCCGTCGGCCGTCACGCCCGATGGCTGGCGATTGCGCTGCGCTGGGGCGACCGTCTCGGTGAACTCGCTCCGATTCTCGGCTCGGTCGGGCGTGTCGACTCGGCGGTTCTCGCCGAGGCCGCCGCAGTTGCAGAGGGACTCGGCAACCCGGCCGCAGCACAGGACGTGCGCTCGCTCGACCTTCGCTGAACTACTCGCGCGGGCCGAGCAGGTCTGTTCGCCCGATCTGGCGGAACATCGTTGCCAGGTCGAGATACACCCGCTCGTTGGTGATGCCGTCACCCTCGAACGAGAACACTGCGATTGTCGGCACCCGAAACGACTTGCCCGTGGGGTCGCCGCCGAGAAACGGCCCGAGGTTCGTGCCCAACAGGTCGAACTCAGCGATGATCGTGTCGTCATCGGCCACGTGCATGACCACGTTCTCGTGGCGCTGATCTGGGAAGGCCCCCCGCTGGGCTGTGTGGTAGGCCACAACCGCGTCATCACCCTCGTGGATCTGTCCGGTCGGCACGATCTCGTAGCGAGGTGCACCCGCGAAGGTCGCGAGCGTGCGGTCGAACTCCTTGTCGACCTCGGAAGCGAAGTGCTCGTCGAGGAGGGCGAGGCGGCGGGCCCGGAGGTCTGCGTCCATCATCGGCCCTAGGAGGGGAGCACCGCTCGGCAGGCGTCGTGGACAACTTGTGCCATCGAGTGGCGGCCGGTGGTGAGGAGCTCGTCGTTGAACACCTCGGCAGCTACGAACGGGTCGCTTCCGATGTGGTCGAGGGCATCCCAGATGGCCGTGTAGTCGACCATGCCTGCCCCCGGCAGGCGCCGACGGTGCATCGCTTCGTCCTCAACCTGGTCGAGTGGCATGTCAGGAGCGGCCGATGGCTCGCAGAGCTGGACGTAGGCGATCCGGTCGCCGGGGACGGAGCGAAGGAGATCGATGTCGGGGCCACCGGGCTGGCGCATCCAGTGGAACGTGTCGAGCAGGATCGTGGCGTTGACCTCGCCGCCGTCGATGATCAAGTCGTTGGCCGCCGCCATGGTTGGCACGCCGGTCCACGGCAAGAACTCGAGCGAGATCACCATGTCGGCCTGAGCCGCACGCGCGGCGATGGAGGCGAGCCCCTCGACCGCAGCGGCCCGGTCGTCGATCGGCCCGAGGCACGCCGCGCCGATGATGTCGGCGCCGAGATCCTGAGCCGACGCGATCAGCCCGTCGATCTCGGCGGTGACGTTGTCGCTTGGACCACTGGTCCATCCGATCGCGGCTTCGACCGCTCGCACGGTGAGACCCGAGTCCTTCACCACCTGTGCTGCGCCGTCGCCGGCGAACATGAGATGAAACGGATAGAGGCTCACCGAGTCGTAGCCGGCTGCGGCAGTGGCATCGATGTAGTCGCGAAATGCGTCGCCATCGATGGCCATGATGTCGGCCAAGAGCGTGGATGGACAGTTGCCGAGCGACGAGATCTGCATGGAGCGATTCTCTCCGACGTGCCGGATTCCGACGAATCGGCCAAGATCACCTCTGTGACCGACAAGATCTTGCTCGAAATCGACGGTGGCGTCGCCACCATCACGAACAACAACACCGAGAAGCACAACGCGTTCGATGACGACATGGATGCCCATCTCTGGGAGATCCTTGATCAGCTCATCGCGACGCCGAGCGTGCGGGCGGTGATCTGGCGCGGGGAAGGCAAGAGCTGGTCGTCGGGTCGTGACGTGGCGGCGATCGGCAACAACGTCACCGAACTCACCCACCACGAGCTCATGACCCGGGGCCACAAGGGCATCCAGAAGATCTGGGAGCTCGAGGCCCCGATCATCGTGCCGATCCAGGGCTGGGCCATCGGTGGCTCGTTCCAGCGAGCGTTGATGTGCGACATCCGCATCGCGGCGGAGGGAGCCCGGTTCATGCTCCCCGAAGTCGGCCACGGCGTGATCCCCGATACCGGCGGAATGGGTGTGCTCTACGAGATGTGTGGGCATGGCCTGGTGAGCGACATGGTTCTCACCGGTCGTCGTCTCTCAGCCGAGGAAGCGCTCGCCCACGGCATCGTGAGTCGGATCGTGACGCCCGAAGAACTCGATGCGACGGCCCGTGAGATGGCCGAGAAGATCGCTGCATCGCCGGCGGTCACGGTGAAGCTGGCTCGCCGAGTGATCAGTCACTTGAGCCGACCCGAGATTCGGTCGTCGATGGAGGACGAGCTGATCTACCAGACGTTCCTCAACAAGTCCGAGGACTTCGCCGAGTTCAAGGCCGCCCGAGCCGAAGAACGCGAACCGAACTACCGGGGGAGCTGAGCGTGTCCGAAGCCGCACAAGGCATTCCGCACCCGCCTCCGCTCGGCGCATCAGCGCTTCCGGACGGCACCTACGACGGTGTGCCCGTCTTCATCACCGGGGCCGGCACCGGTCTCGGCAAGGGAATCGCCGAAGAGTTCGCCCGACTCGGTGCGTCGATCGTGATCGCCAGCCGCAAGCCGGAGCATCTCGACGCCGGAAGGGCCGCCATCGAAGCGCTCGGCGCCCCCGTGGAGACGGTCCAGTGCGATATCCGCGACCCGGAGAGCATCGCTGCCGCATTCGATGCGGCGGAGGCAGCCTTCGGGCTCCCGCAGGTGTGCGTGAACAACGCCGCCGCGAACTTTCCGGTGCCGGCCGAAGACATGTCGCCCAACGCATGGCGCACTGTCGTCGACATCACGCTCAACGGCACGTTCTTCGTGGCTCGTGAATTCGGTCGACGCCACCTCGCTGTGGGCACGCCGGGCAGCATCATCAACATCGGTGCGTCCTACGCCTGGACGGGCGGGCCCGGATTCGCCCACTCCGCCGCGGCCAAGGCCGGCGTGAAGAACATGGTCGAGAGCCTCG
>CALKOE010000346.1 GCA_938091985.1 uncultured Acidimicrobiales bacterium
CACCGTCGACCCACAGAGCACGACGACGAGCAGCAGCACCACGACCACGACGACGACGACAGAGCCGCCGTCGACGACCACCACGCCGGTGCCCGTCGGCACCCCGGGTCTCGTGACGCTCGCCGAGACCGGCCTTCGCCTCGACGGGGGAGCCTTGGTGTTGTTCGACCAGAGTGAGGAGTCGGCCTTCGGAGCCATCACCGCCGTGTTGGGCGAGCCCGACCGCGACTCAGGACTCGAGGAAACCGCCTTCTGCTTCGGTGCTCGCAGCCGGTTCGTGCGCTGGGGAGATCTCGAGGTGGTCTTCACCGAAGAGGTGCTCGACTCCGGCGAGGCGCGATTCACCCAGTGGTTCGTAGACGGCCACGACGACCCCGAGGGCCTCGTGACCCTCGGCGGGGTGGGCGTGACCGCAACCGTCGGGTTCCTTCAGGTGTCGCTGGGAAACTCGCTGCAGTTGGTCGCTGCGATCCCCGGCGATCCCGTCGGCCTCTTCGCCGCGACGAACCCCGGTTCTGGCGGCCTACTGAACGGCACCACCAGCACACGCGAGCCCGAAGGCGTCGTCACCAGCCTCTGGGCCGGCGACAGCTGCACCCGAATCTTCACCTGACCTTCCCCGCCCGCCGACCGGTCCGCCTACGCATCTGTGTCGACTTCCCCCACGAATTTGGGAGGGCAAGTCGACGCAGATCGGAGTGAGGCGGGGTAGGGGTGAGGGCGGGTGAGCGGGGTGCGGTGTGTGGCGGGGTCAGGCGCCGGAGCGGGCCTTGATGATGTTGAGGGCGCTGCCGGCCTTGAACCACTCGATCTGGTCGTCCGAGAAGGTGTGGTTGGTGGGGAACGAGATGGTCTCGCCTGAGGGCTTGGTGACCTCGACCGTGACCTGCTCGCCGGGGGCCAAGTCGGCAAGGCCGCGCACGGCGACGCGGTCGTCTTCGTCGATTCGGTCGTAGTCGGCCGGGTCGGCGAAGGTCAGCGGCACCATGCCCTGCTTCTTCAGGTTGGTCTCGTGGATGCGAGCGAACGAGCGGGCGATGGCCACGACACCGTTGCGGAAGCGGGGCTCCATGGCTGCGTGTTCGCGGCTGGAACCTTCGCCCATGTTCTCGTCGCCGATGACGATCCACTGCACGCCGGCCTCGTGGTAGTCCTTGGCGAGTTCGGGGAAGAGCTTGATCGAACCGTCGATCACGCTCTTGCCGAAGCCGACCTCGTAGTCGGATCCGTCGGCCTGGGTGTAGGCGTTGACGGCGCCGAGGTAGAGGTTGCCCGAGATGTTCTCGAGGTGGCCGCGGTACTTGAGCCACGGGCCGGCCATCGAGATGTGGTCGGTGGTGAACTTGCCCTGTGCCTTGACCAGCACGGGGAGGTCCTCGTAGTCGTTGCCGTCCCACGGAGTGAAGGCGTCGAGCAGCTGGAGGCGGTCGCTGGTGGGGGAGACCCGCACGTCGATGCCGGAGCCATCGGCCGGTGGGGCGACGAAGGTGTCTTCGCCGGGATCGAAGCCGGCTTCGGGAAGCTCGAGGCCGATCGGGGTGGACAGCGACACTTCTTCACCGGCGTCGTTGGTGATGGTGCCGTTGATGGGATCGAAGTCGACGGTGCCGGCGAGCGCCAATGCGATGACGGTCTCGGGCGAGGTGACGAAGGCGAGCGTCTCGGCGTCGCCGTCGTTGCGCTTCGGGAAGTTGCGGTTGTAGGAGGTGACGATCACGTTGGGCGTGCCGGCCTCGTGACCCTCTTCCTCGGAGCGGTCCCATTGGCCGATGCACGGTCCGCAGGCGTTGGCCAGAACTGTTGCGCCCAATGCCTCGAAGTCGGCCAGAAGTCCGTCGCGCACGATCGTGGCGCGAACCTGTTCTGAGCCGGGGGTGATGAGGAGGCGGGTCTTCGAAGTGAGGCCCTTCGCCGCAGCCTCGCGGGCGATCGACGCGGCGCGGGTGATGTCTTCATACGACGAGTTGGTGCACGAACCGATGAGAGCGGCGCTGATCTCGAGCGGCCAGCCGTTCTCGCGGGCTTCGGCGCCGAGAGCGGCGACTTCACGGGCGAGGTCGGGGGTGTGGGGGCCGTTGATGTGCGGTGTCAGCGTGTCGAGATCGATCTCGATGACCTGGTCGTAGTAGGCCTCGGGGTTGGCGAGGACCTCGTCGTCGGCGCGCAGGTGGTGGGCGACGGCGTTGGCAGCGTCGGCCACTTCTTCGCGGCCGGTGCTCTTCAGGTAGCGGGCAACGGCGTCGTCGTAGGCGAACACCGAAGTGGTGGCCCCGATCTCGGCGCCCATGTTGCAGATGGTGGCCTTGCCGGTGCAGCTGAGGCTGTTGGCGCCTTCACCGAAGTACTCGACGATCGCGCCGGTGCCGCCCTTCACGGTGAGGATGTCGGCCACCTTGAGGATGACGTCCTTCGCTGCGGTCCAGCCGCTGAGCGAGCCGGTGAGCTTGACGCCGATGAGCTTGGGCCACTTCACGTTCCACGGGAACCCGGTCATGACGTCGACAGCGTCGGCGCCGCCGACACCCACGGCGATCATGCCGATGCCGCCACCGTTGGGGGTGTGGGAGTCGGTGCCGATGATCATTGCGCCGGGGAATGCGTATTGCTCGAGCACGACCTGGTGGATGATGCCGGAGCCGGGCTTCCAGAAGCCGCCGCCGTAGCGGGCGGAGACGGACTCGAGGAAGTCGTAGACCTCTTCGTTGTTGTCGACTGCGGCCATCAGGTCGCGCTTGCCGTCGACGCGGGCCTGGATCAGGTGATCGCAGTGCGTCGTGGTGGGCACCTGCACCTCGTTGAGGCCGGCGGTCATGAACTGCAGCCACGCCATCTGGGCGGTTGCGTCCTGCATCGCCACCCGGTCGGGGCGGAGGTCGACATAGGACTCGCCACGCTCCAACTCCTGGTCGGGAGCGTCGAGAGGGTTGATCAGAATCTTCTCTGCGAGGGTGAGGGGACGGCCGAAACGCTCACGGGCGGCGCCAATACGCTCGTCCAGCGTGGCGTAGACGCCGTTGATGAGTTCGATGGGGGTACTTGCTGCGACTGCCATGACGAGTACTATACAAGAAATACAAGTAAGAGACAAGTATCCACATCTTGCGAACACCCAGATACCAGCTGATCGCCGACGATCTTCGAGAACGCATTCGTGCCGGCGGATTCACCGCGGGCCGACTGCTGCCGTCGGAGTCCAACCTGTCCGACGAATTCTCGGTTTCTCGCGTCACCGTGCGACGTGCGTTGGAACAGCTGCGCGAAAGCGGGCTGATCGATTCGCAGCAGGGCCTCGGCTGGTTCGTCGCCGGTGACCCGGTGCGTCAGCCGCTGGGTGAGCTCGACACCCTCGAGCAGCAACTCGCCGAGTCCGGCGCAGAATCCACGCGCCAGGTCCTGGACTTTGCGTTCATCGATGCGCCGGCGAGGGCTGCTGCGGTGCTCGGCGAGACCCGAGTGCTGGAGGTCAAGCGCCTCAACCTCG
>CALKOE010000347.1 GCA_938091985.1 uncultured Acidimicrobiales bacterium
AAGTCCCGCTGGCAATCCAGAAGGGCACCGAAGAGGCACGCCGCAATTTGTTCTCTGTCGCGATGGCCGGTTCGACCATCGTGCATGAGACCGTCGGCGAGATGGGTGCAGGTCGCGTCATGCTGAAGCCGGCTGCCCCCGGTACCGGCGTGATCGCCGGTGGCGCCGCTCGTGCCATCCTCGAAGAGGCTGGCATTTCCGACGTGCTGTGCAAGTCGCTCGGTTCGGCCAACCACATCAACGTCGCTCGTGCGACGATCAATGGCCTGATGGGTCTTCGTCGTCCCGACGAAATCGCTCGTCTTCGTGGCCTCGATCCCGACGAGTTCCTGCCGGCTGGTCTCTGGGCCGCCTACCAGGAGAGCGAACGCGGCGACGCGGCTCCGGCTGCGCCTGAGGCATCGTGATGGCATCGATCAAGGTCACCCAGGTTCGCTCCGCGATCGGCACCAAGCCGAAGCAGCGCGGCACCCTGCGCGCCCTCGGGTTGCGTGGCATCGGCAAGAGCAACACATTCGAAGACCGGGCGGAGATCCGCGGCATGCTTGCCCGCGTGCCGCACCTCGTGAAAGTCGAAGAGGTCGACTCATGATCAAGCTCCATGATCTGCAGCCCCCAGACGGATCCAACAAGCGCGGCAAGCGCAAGGCTCGCGGCATCGGTGGCAAGGGCGGCAAGACTGCCGGCCGTGGCACCAAGGGTCAGCGCGCTCGTAACACCGTGCCGATCGGCTTCGAGGGTGGCCAGATGCCGCTCCTGCAGCGCATCCCCAAGCTCCGTGGTTTCACCAACCCGTTCCGCGTTGAATACCAGGGCATCAACCTCGACACCCTCGACGAGACCGGACTCACCGAGATCTCCCCGGAGATTCTCCTCGAGAAGGGCCTCGTTTCGAAGGGCGCCCTCTTGAAGGTCCTCGGTCGCGGTGAAGTGACCAAGGCGATCACTGTGCGGGCCCACGGGTTCTCGAAGTCAGCCGAGGCAGCTATCACAGCGGCCGGAGGTACTGTCGAGACCCTGCCGCTTCCGTGGGGCGATCGTCGTCCTCCGCACGGCAGCTTCAACCAACACACCAATCGCTGATTTCCCCATCGGGGAGGGAGAACACCGTGCTGTCGCGGGTATTGAACATGTTCCGGGTCGCAGACCTGAGGAACAAGATCATCTTCACCCTGGCCATGATCGGTCTGTACCGACTCGGCTCGTTCATCCCTGCCCCTGGCGTCGACATCGAGGCCGTGCAGGACTTGCGCGACCAGGCCAACACCGGCGGCATCCTCGGCTACATCCAGCTGTTCTCCGGCGGTGCGCTCACCCAGTTCGCGATCTTCGCGCTGGGGATCATGCCGTACATCACCTCGTCGATCATCATGCAGATCCTCGGCGTCGTGATTCCGAAGATCGAGCAGTGGCAGCAGCAGGGTGCAGTCGGTCAGCGCAAGATCACCCAGTGGACTCGTTACCTCACGATCTCGATCGCAGTGGTGCAGTCCACGTCGTTCGCCTTCCTGTTCCACAACGGTGGGCTCGTCGGCAGCGTCGACCTGCTTCCCAAGTTCAGCGCCTGGACCGTCTTCGTGGTGGTCCTCACTCTCACGAGCGGCACGGCACTGCTGATGTGGATGGGTGAGCTCATCACCCAACGTGGCATCGGCAACGGCATGTCGCTGCTCATCTTCACCAGCGTCGTCTCGACGTTGCCCGCACAGGGAACCCTCGTCCAGGCCGAGAACGGCAACCTGGCGTTGATCGCACTGATCGCCGTCGCCGTCATGCTCCTTGTCGCCATCGTGTTCGTCGAGCAGGGTCAGCGCCGCATTCCGGTGCAGTTCGCCAAGCGGGTCGTCGGTCGACGAATGTACGGCGGCCAGTCCACCTACATCCCGCTGAAGGTCAACCAGTCGGGCGTCATCCCGATCATCTTCGCCAGCTCGGTGCTCTATCTTCCCAACCTGATCGCTGTGGCATTGCCCGACGACGGCTGGGGCGGAAGCGTGCAGCGCTGGGTCGACAACAACCTCGCGAACCCCGCAGCCATCACCTATCTGGTTTTCTTCGGTCTGTTGATCGTCGGCTTCGCCTACTTCTACACCGCGATCAGCTTCGACCCGGCCAAGCAGGCCGACACGATCCGCAAGCAGGGTGGCTTCATCCCCGGCATCCGTCCGGGTCCGCAGACCGAGCGCTATCTGGCCCGCATCCTGAGCCGCATCACCTTCCCGGGCGCCATGTTCATTGCCGGCGTCGCGCTGATCCCGTCGATCCTCATCAACCAAACGCTCGAGACCGGTACCGGCGGCGGTGGTGGTGCCGGCGGGTTCGCATTCGGCGGCATCTCTCTGCTGATCGCTTCGGGCGTTGCGCTCGAGACGATGAAGCAGATCGACAGCCAGCTGATGATGCGCAACTACGAAGGCTTCCTGAAGTAGATGAGCGCTCCTGTCACTACCGCAAAGCGTCTCGTGATTCTGGGCCGCCAAGGCTCCGGAAAAGGCACGCAAGCGGTGCGGATCGCCGAGAGCTTCGGCTGCGTCCACATCTCGACCGGCGACATGCTTCGCGCTGCCGTCAGCGCCGGCACCGAGCTCGGCAAGCAGGCTGAGGCGGTCATGAACAGCGGCGGCCTCGTCGGTGACGACATCATGAACGGGATCGTCGCAGAGCGCCTTGCCGCCGACGACATCATGACCAACGGGGTGCTCCTCGACGGTTTTCCCCGCACGTCGGACCAAGCCGACGCTCTCGAACGAATCTTTGCCGACCAGGGTGTTGCCCTGGATACGGCCATCAATCTCGATGTTCCGGTGGAAATTGTGACCGAACGCATGCTGGCTCGCCGGCGTGTTGACGACACACCCGAGGCCATCGAGCGCCGTCTGTCGCTCTACGAAGAGCAGACGGCACCCCTTCTCGACTGGTTCGGCGCCCGAGACCTCCTTGTGGCGGTCGATGGTGTCGGGTCGGAAGACGAAGTGTTCGCCCGGCTCAGTGAAGCGATCGACAGGTCGCAGCAGTGATGCCGCGGCGGGTTGGTCGCCTACCGCGCGTCCGGTAGCGTAGTCAGCTGGCCTGGGTCCACCCAGGTCATTCCGCGTGCGAGCAACCAGCTCGTCGTTTTCGAAGAGGTTTCCGCCATCGCAAAGCCCAAGGAAGATGCGATCGTTCTCGAGGGGACGGTCACCGAGTCGCTCCCCAATGCCATGTTCCGCGTGGAGTTGGAGAACGGCCCAGAGGTGCTCGCACACATCAGCGGCAAAATGCGAATGCACTACATCCGCATTCTTCCTGGCGATCGCGTCCAGGTGGAACTCACCCCATACGACCTCCAACGGGGCCGTATCACCTACAGGTATAAGTAGCTCTCCATGAAGGTTCGACCAAGCGTCAAGAAGATCTGTGACAAGTGCAAGGTGATTCGTCGCCACGGCCGTGTCATGGTCATCTGCGAAAACCCGCGTCACAAGCAGAGGCAAGGCTGAAATGGCACGCATTAGCGGCGTCGACATCCCCCGCGACAAGCAGGTAGGGATCTCGCTGACTTACATCTACGGCATCGGCCGCACCACCGCACTTCACGTGTGTGAGGCAACCGATATCGACACCACCACTCGAGTTCGGGATCTCACCGACGACGAAGTCGCGAAGATCCGCGGCTACATCGAGTCTGACCTCCAGGTCGAAGGTGACCTCCGCCGTGAGGTCAGCCAAGACATCAAGCGCAAGATGGAGATCGGCTGCTACCAAGGCCTGCGTCACCGTCGTGGTCTGCCCGTCCGTGGCCAGCGCACCCACACGAACGCTCGCACCCGGAAGGGACCGAAGAAGACGGTCGCCGGGAAGAAAAAGGTGATGAAGTAATGGCAACTCCAGCCGCAGGCGGTCGTCGACCGCGCAAGCGTGAACGCAAGAACGTCACGCACGGAATCGCTCATATCAAGAGCTCGTTCAACAACACGATCATCGCGATCTCCGACCAGCAGGGCGACATCATCGCCTGGGCGTCGGCCGGCAATGTCGGGTTCAAGGGCTCTCGCAAGTCCACCCCGTACGCCGCACAGATGGCCGCCGAGCAGGCTGCTCGTCGGGCGATGGAGCATGGCGTCCGCAAGGTCGACGTGCAGGTGAAGGGTCCCGGCTCCGGCCGTGAGACCGCGATCCGCTCGATTCAAAACGCAGGCATCGAAGTGACGGGTATCAAAGACGTCACCCCGATTCCGCACAACGGTTGTCGCCTCGTCAAGCGGCGGAGGGTCTGACATGTCGCGCTACACCGGTCCGAGGGCACGCGTTTCGCGTCGTCTCGGCACCAACATCTGGGGTACCAAGGGCGAGACAGTTGCGCTCGACAAGCGTCCCTACCCGCCAGGCGAACACGGTCGTTCCCGTCGCCGTGGTTCCGTTTCTGAGTTCCTCGTGCAGCTGCAGGAGAAGCAGAAGGCTCGCTTCACCTACGGCCTGACCGAGCGTCAGTTCCGCAACCTCTTCGCCGAGGCAAGCCGCCGTCAGGGCGTCACCGGCGAAAACATGCTGCGCTTCCTCGAGCTTCGTCTCGACAACGTGGTGTACCGCGCCGGCTGGGGTGCAACCCGTCCGCAGGCACGCCAATTCGTCAACCACGGACACCTCAACGTCAACGGTCGCCGGGTCACCATCCCGAGCTACCGCGTGCGCAAAGGCGATGTCATCGAGCTGCGTACCAAGGCTCGTGACTTCACCGTCGTCCAGTGGAACTCCGACGTTCTCGATCGCACGCCTCCGGCGTGGCTCGAGGTCGGCGAAGACTTCCAGATCACCGTTCGTGAGCTCCCGATTCGTGAGCAAATCGACATTCCCGTCCGCGAACAGCTCATCGTTGAGCTGTACTCGAAGTAGCTGAGGTCAACGATGCTCGTCATTCAGCGTCCCACCGTCGAAGCCATCGATGAGCCAGAAGGCAACCTTCAGCGGTTTGCCATCGGGCCCCTCGAGCCAGGTTTTGGCCACACCATCGGCAACTCGATTCGGCGGACCCTGCTGTCGTCGATTCCCGGCGCCGCCGTCACCCAGGTTCGTTTCGACGATGCCCTCCATGAGTTCGACACCATCACCGGTGTTGCGGAGGATGTCACCGACATCATCTTGAACCTCAAGGACCTCGTGCTCGCGGTCCACAGCGAGGAGCCCGTCACACTGCGGCTCGACTCGCGTGGCCCTGCCGAAGTCTCTGCCGCCGACATCCAACCCCACCCCGACGTCGAGGTGCTCAACGGTGATTTGGCCCTGGCCAACATCAACGGCAAGGGCCGCCTCGCCATCGACATCACGGTGCAGACCGGCCGCGGCTACGTCTCGGCCGACAAGAACAACACCAGCACCACCATCGGTGTGATTCCGGTCGACTCGATCTACTCGCCCGTTCGTCGGGTGTCGTTCGAGGTCCTGCCCACCCGTGTCGAGCAGTCGACCGACTTCGATCGCCTCGTGATCGAGATCGAGACCGACGGTTCCATCACTCCTCGCGACGCACTGGCATCCGCCGGTGGCACGTTGCGGGCACTCGTCCAGCTGGTCGAGGAGATGAGTGATGAGCCCCAGGGTCTGGAACTCGGCGAAGCCGTCCAGGTCGCCACCGGCGGCCCCGACATGGATCTGCCCATTGAAGACCTCGAGCTCTCCGAGCGTCCTCGCAACTGCCTCAAGCGCGCCCAGGTCAACACCGTCGGCGAGCTGCTGCTCAAGAGCGAAGACGACCTGTTGGCAATCACCAACTTCGGCCAGAAGAGCCTCGACGAAGTCATCGCCAAGCTCGACGAGCGTGGCCTGACGCTGCGAAACCGAGACTGACATGCCTGGAAGACCACGCAAGGGCAAGCGCTTCGGCGGTAGCTCACAGCATCACAAGCTCATGATGGCCAACCTGGTTGCGTCGCTGATCGCGGCCGAGGGCATCACGACCACCGAAGCAAAGGCGAAGGCGCTCCGGCCCGTCGCCGAGAAGATGATCACGAAGGCCCGTAAGGGTGGCGTGCACAATCATCGTCAGGTTGTGAAGTTCCTGGGCGATCGCGAGATGGCGACGAAGTTGTTCGACGAGATCGGTCCTCGCTACGAGGAGCGTCACGGCGGCTACCTTCGCATCATCAAGCTCGACAACCGCTCGGGCGACAACGCCCCGATGGCGCGCATCGAGTTCGTCTGATTCATCCTGCGAGTTCGCGACACCTACGGTGTCGCTCATGCGCAGACCATGACTCCGCTCGACCGGCGAAGCCGGACCGAGCTACCAAACGCTGATCGAATGCCCCGCCGGGTCACCGGCGGGGCATTCGCCGTTTTCGAACCCGTATCCTTGAGCGTCATGGTCGAGCGCTTGCCGGAACCTCCCGCCGACGGATATGTCAGGATCCGGATGCGGGTCGCCTACGACGGCAGCGGCTTCTCCGGCTTCATGAAGAACCCCGAGGCGCGCACGATCGAACAGACACTCGAGACCGCCCTCTTCGAGTCATTGCGCCATCCGGTGAAGCTCAGCTGTGCCGGGCGCACCGACCGGGGCGTCCACGCCCGAGCCCAGGTCATCGCACTCGACGCCGACGCGCGTCACTTCGATGCGCATGCGCTTGGTCGCGCCCTCAACCGCAAGCTGGGACCCGAAATCGCCGTCGACCAGATCGAGGAAGCACCGCCCACGTTCGATGCTCGCCTGAGCTGCACCGCGCGTAGCTATCGCTACCACGTCCTCAACCGACCGGTCGGCGACCCACTGCGCCGGCATGTGACGTGGCACGTGACCGAGCCTCTCGACATCGACGCGATGAACGCTGCGGCGGAACCGCTGATCGGTCTGCACGACTTCACCGCGTTCAGCAAGAAGAACAAGTCGCGGCCCACCGAGGTGTTTCTTCGCCGCGTGCACAAGGCCGGGTGGGTGCGTCGCGGCGACGTCATCCGCTTCGATATCACGGCGAATGCGTTCACTCATCAGATGGTGCGCAGCCTGGTCGGAATGTTCGTCGCGATCGGTCTCGGCCGGCGCGAGATCTCCGACCTCGCGTCGGTTCTGGAGGGTATGGACCGCAGCGTTGCGCCGAGTCCGGCGCCTCCCACTGGTCTCGTTCTTTGGGACGCGCACTACGACGAACCCAGGAAATGACGCGTTTTCGCGCGGCAGAGTGTTTGTCGTTCCTGAATGCGCGCCCTAGCCTTGAACGGTCCTATCCGATCTTCATCGGATCTCAGTCTCGGAGAGTTCCGTGTCCACCACCTCAATCAAAGCCAGCGAGATCAAGCGCTCCTGGCACGTCGTCGATGCAGAGGGTCTCGTCCTCGGCCGGCTTGCGACTGAAGTCGCCAACATCCTGCGCGGCAAGCACAAGGCGATCTACACGCCCAACCTCGATACCGGCGATCATGTGATCATCATCAACGCCGACAAGGTCGTGCTCACCGCCGGTAAGGCCGAGAAGAAGCTCGTGCACCGTCACTCCGGCTACCCGGGTGGCCTGAAGAGCGAGACCTACGCCCAGAAGATGGCCCGCAAGCCCGAACAGGCCGTGCAGGACACCATCAAGGGCATGATCCCCAAGACCCGCCTCGGTCGCGCCCAGATCAAGAAGCTGAAGGTCTACGCCGGCCCGACGCACCCACACGCTCCCCAGAACCCCCAGCCGCTCGAGATCGCCCACGCTGTGGCGCGGCCGCGGGCCTGACGAGGAATCGCTCGATGACTTCACCCCTCAGCCAAACCACCGGTCGCCGCAAGAAGGCTGTCGCTCGCGTTCGTCTTCGTCCGGGCACCGGCGTCGTGATCGTCAACGGCCAGCCGCTCGACGAGTACTTCCCGTCGCGCACGCACCGCCAGAACTCCATCCAGCCGCTCGCCATCGTCGAGCTGAGCGAGGCCTACGACGTCGATGCCACCATCCACGGTGGCGGCACCACCGGCCAGGCCGGTGCGCTGCGCCTCGGCATCGCCCGTGCGATCATCGAGCTCGATCCCGAGCATCGCCCTGCACTCAAGAGCGCCGGATTCCTCACCCGCGACCCGCGGAAGAAGGAGTCCAAGAAGTACGGCCTCAAGAAGGCCCGCAAGGCGCCGCAGTACAGCAAGCGCTAGTCGCGGTCTCGCTGTTGCGAGCCATTACTGTCGGCGGGGACTTCCCCGGCCGATGGAGACGCCGTGAGCCTTCGCTTCGGCACTGACGGAATCCGAGCTGACGCTCGCGACGTACTGACCGCCCCCGTGGTGGCCGCCCTCGGGCGCGCCGGCGCAGAGGTGCTCGGTGCCGACGGCCTCGTCGTCGGTCGCGACACCAGAGAGTCGGGCCCCTCCCTCGCGGCCGCGTTGCACGCGGGCGTGCAGGCGGCGGGGGGAGGGTCCGTCGACCTGGGCGTGGTTCCAACTCCTGCCGTCGCCCTGTGGTGCGCCCAGGAAAACGTTGCCGGCGCAGTCGTCTCTGCCAGTCACAATCCTTGGCACGACAACGGGATCAAGTTCTTCGCTGCCGGTGGCCGAAAGCTCTCCGACGACGTGCAGGACCGCATCCAGGTGCGCTTCGATCAGCTGCTCGTCTCCGGCGACACACCGGTGCAGGCGCAGGGCGACGATCGCCACGCGGCAGCAGTGATTCGCCATGTCGACAATGTCGTCGGCAGTCTGCAGGGCCGGTCGCTCGAAGGGCTGCGCGTCGTGGCCGACGCCGCCAACGGCGCGGCATCGACAGTCGCCGCTTCGGTCTTCGAGCAACTCGGAGCCGACGTCACAGTGATTCACGCCGACCCGAACGGTCGCAACATCAACGACGACTGTGGCTCGACCCATCCGGCAACGCTGCAGGCGGTCGTACGCGAAACCGGTGCCGACCTGGGAGTCGCGTTCGACGGCGATGCCGACCGTCTCGTGGCTGTCGACGGCGCGGGCGAGATCGTCGACGGCGATCAGATCATCGCGATCTGCGCCCTCGATCGTCAGCAGAGAGGCACGCTCGCGGGTGACGCCGTGGTCGTCACCGTGATGACCAACCTCGGATTTCGACGATCGATGGCCGATGCCGGCATTCGAGTCATCGACACCAAGGTGGGCGACCGCTACGTCCTCGAAGCGCTCGCTGCCGGTGGCTACAGCCTCGGCGGTGAGCAGTCGGGTCATGTGATCTTCCATGAAATCGCCTCGACCGGTGACGGTGTGTTGAGCGCGGTCCAGCTTCTCGACGTCGTGGTCCGCACTGGGCGCACTCTCGGCGATCTTGCCGAGTCCGCGATGACTCGTCTCCCGCAGGTGCTGCGCAATGTGCGAGTGGCCGATCGTCCCGACGACGTCGATACCGCCCTCGCCCCGTTCGTTGAGGCCGCAACCGCGCGCATGGCCGATCGTGGTCGGGTGTTGATCCGGCCGTCGGGAACCGAGCCCCTCATCCGGGTGATGGTCGAGGCCGAGACCGATGAAGAGGCCCAACAAGAGGCCGACGCGCTGGTGGCCGCGGTCGAATCGCTCTTCAGCTGAGCGGAACTCCTATGGCCGCCGCGGCGCCACGCCTTCCCGTTTTGGGGGAGGGTGACCGAGGCATCACCGGCAGGGTCCCTAAACTGCGTTGGCCTGGCGGCCGACGGGCGTAGAAGCCTTGTATTGGAGACAAACGCATGTGCGGGATCATCGCCGTTGTTCGGCGGCCCTCGACTCGATCCACGCCGACGGGGATCGAAGTCGTCACGCCTGTGATCGGTCTCGCAGCGACGCTGCGAGATGCCGACGACGTCACTGCAGCGCTTCGAGCGGCTGCCGATGAACTCTCGATCGTCGACGCGCTTCTGCGTGGCGTTCCGGGCGTGCGGCTACTGCTCGAGGATGCAACCGTCGCTCCTGCGCTCGCCCATCACTGTGGCGAGGTGCATGCGGCGGTCGAGGCGATCGAAGCGGCCATGGAGGCCGGCGCGGCGCTGCCGACCGCCGAGCTCGAACGCCGAAATCACGAACTGATCCGAGTGCGCGACGGTGTTTGGGCAATCACCCGTGACCGCCTGCGGGCGGCGGAGACCGTGGCGATGCTGGCCGGTGACAGCCGCGGCGCCGGTGCGCTCGAGGCGCTCCTCTCGGTTCATCAGGCTCTGAGCGCGATCGATCGCCTCGAGGTACGTGGCCGTGACTCCGCCGGTCTACACCTGCTTGTCCACGACCACGCCCTCGATCTCGACGATCCCGCGCTCCTGGCCGCCATCGAGGCGCGCTCCGGCGACGAGAACTTTGGCTCGGGCAGCGTTCGAATTGTCGACGGCGTGTTGAGTGTTGTGCACAAGACGGCCGCCGAGATCGGCGAACTCGGCGACAACTCATCGGTCATTCGCAAGGCGATCGCCGAGGACGAGATCCTTCGAGCGGCGCTTGCCAACGACACCGCCCGGACCCTGGTACTCGGCCACACTCGCTGGGCGTCGATCGGCATCATCAGCGAACCCAACGCTCATCCGCTCAACAGCGAGCTCGTCGGCGCGTCCGGCCCGTACGTGGTCGGCGCGCTCAATGGCGATGTCGACAACTTCGCCGATCTCATCGCCGAAGAGGGCGTCACGATCGCCCCTTCGATCACCACCGACGCGAAGGTCATCCCGAGTCTGATGAGCTGTCGCCTCGCCGACGGGCTCGAATCAGCCGAAGCGTTTCGGCGCACCGTCGCCACGTTCGAAGGCTCCGTCGCGATCGGCGCCTCCACCGCCAGCGCACCCGATCGCCTTCAGCTGGCCCTGCGGGGAAGCGGCCAGGCGCTTTACGTCGGACTTGCCGAGGACGCCTACATAGTGGCGAGCGAGCCCTACGGCGTGGTGGAAGAGACCGCCCGCTACATCCGTATGGATGGCGAAACTCCCGGCAATCTCGAGAACCCCAACGCGAGCCGAGGCCAGATCATCGAGCTCGACGGCAACGCCGCCGGCTCGCTGTCGGGCATCCTGCGCAAGTCCTACGACGGCACCGACCTGCCGGTCCACGAAGACGATGTGGCGGTGGCCCAGATCACCACACGCGACATCGACCGCGGTGATCACCCTCACTACTTGATGAAGGAGATCGGTGAAGCACCGACCTCGTTCCGCAAGACGCTGCGCGGCAAGGTCATCGAGGGCCCTGATGGTCCCGAGGTCTCTCTGGGCCCCGAGATCATGCCCGCCGACGTGCGGGCTGGGCTCGCCGACGGTTCGATCTCGCGGGTCCTCGTGATCGGGCAAGGCACTGCCGCAGTTGCCGGCCAGTCGCTCGCGGCCGCACTCGCGGTGCTGGTGCCTGATGGCCAGATCTTGAGCCAGGCCATCCTCGCCACCGAACTCTCCGGCTTCTCGCTGCGCGCTGACATGAGCGACACGCTCATCGTTGCGGTGAGCCAATCGGGAACCACCACCGACACCAATCGCACCGTCGACATCGTCCGCAACCGCGGCGCGAAGGTGATCGCCATCGTGAACCGCCGCGGAAGCGACCTCACCGATCGCGCCGACGGTGTGCTCTACACATCCGATGGCCGAGACGTCGAGATGTCGGTGGCCTCGACCAAGGCCTTCTACAGCCAGATCGCCGCGGGGCTCCTGTTGGCCATCGCCATCGCCGATGAGTTGTTGGGAAGCGTTGGGGCTGATGACCGTCGAGTCCTCCTCGAGGGCATTGCCGCGATTCCGACCGCGATGGAGACGGTGATCTCCCGCCGCGACGTGATCGGCGATTCCGCTCGCCAGTTCGCGCCGAGCCGCCGCTACTGGGCGCTCGTCGGCAACGGCAGCAACCGCATCGCTGCGCAGGAAGTGCGGATCAAGCTCTCCGAGCTCTGCTACAAGTCGATCGCCGCCGACAGCACCGAAGACAAGAAGCACATCGATCTCTCGTCGGAGCCGCTGATTCTCGTCTGCGCAGCCGGTCTCTCCGGTTCGACCGCCGATGACGTGGCCAAGGAAGTCGCGATCTTCCGTGCCCACAAGGCCGCCCCGATCGTCATCGCCGATGAGGGCGAAGGACGTTTCGACGCTGCGCTGGCGGTTCTGCCGGTTCCGGCCGTCGACTCCCGTCTCGGGTTCATTCTCTCGGCCATGGCCGGTCACCTCTTCGGCTACGAGGTGGCGCTTGCGATCGATGCGCAGGCAATGCCGATGCGCGAGGCCCGCAGCGCGATCGAACAGGTTGCCGCTCGCGTCGACGTGAATGGTGAAGCCGCCCTCGCTGTGGTGGAGCCTGTGCTCGAGCGGACTGCCGCGGCCTTCTTCGACGGCGCGCGTACCGGTGCCTACAACGGCCACCTCGAAGCCGGCACTGCGGTGAAGATGGGCTCCTTGCTGCGCTTCGCCCTCGGTTCGTCGCCGCTCGAGTCGTACCAGATCGAATACGGCAAGGTCGGCACGCCCGCGGTGGTGCTCGACGATCTCGCGGCTGCGCTCACCCTCGGAATCGAAGAACTCACCCGTCCCATCGACGCCATCAAGCACCAGGCGAAGACCGTGACGGTCGGGATCTCCCGCTCCGACGAGACATTGCTCGAGGTCGCCCTGGCCCGGGCGGCGCTCGAGGCCGGAGCACCTCGCGACCGACTCAGCTACGCGTCATTGCGCACGCTGGCCGATCTCGATCCCGCTGTGGCAGAAGTGCTGGGCCACACCCGCTATCGCATCGAGGGTCTCGACGAAGACGGCGATGGCGAAGCGACGGCAGTCGTCGTCGACCGTGGCGGCATCAGCCAGGGCATCCCCTCACGCACCGACCGCTCGCCGACGTTGCGAGGCACCAAGCATCAGGTGGCGCTGGAGCGTCGTGTGTTCGTCGCACTCGGTCGCAGCGACGGGCGCTCCCTCGTGTTTGTGCCCGAGTTGAAGGACAACGTCACCACCGGGATGACGCTTCTCCAGGTGCGTTTCGCCGATGAGCTCTCGCCCGGGGCGGCCCGCGGTGTGCTCCAGGGATACCGCAATCGCTACTCCGCATTGCGTGACGCAGTGCTGGAGACCGAAGAGGCGTTCCGCGAAGACATCTTGGGCGAGCAGGAAGTCGCTGAGCTTCTGACCCTGCCGATCAACGTGCTGGCCGACCGCTGGCGCGTCGGCAACGGCGCATAGACGCCGACACTCGGCGCAGCCCGCCGTGCCCGGTAGTGTCCGGGAATGATCGGCATCGGCACCGACCTCGTCGACATCGACCGCTTCCGTGAGGTGCTGCAACGCACCCCGGGAGTTGCGGGGCGGGTCTTTCGTGACGGCGAGCGTGAGTATGCGAACCAAGCCGTCGACCCGACGGTTCGGCTCGCGGCTCGGTTCGCCGCGAAAGAGGCGACGCTGAAATCGCTCGGCCTCGGACTCGGGGCGATGGCGATGTCCGACATCGAGGTCATCAAGCACGAGAACGGTCAACCCGAGCTTCGACTGCACGGCACCGCCGCCGAGGCCGCCGCAGCTGCCGGCGCCCACCGCTTCCTCCTGACGATCTCGCACACCGATCATCTCGCTCAGGCGACCGTGGTGGCGCTCGCCTCATGATCCCGATCGTCACCCCGGCGAGGATGGCGGAGATCGACGAAGCCGAGGCCGCGCGGATCGACGAGCTGATAGATCGCGCCGGACGAGCGGTGGCCCTCACCGCGCTGGCGATGCTCGGCGGAACCTATGGCCGCCGGGTCATCGTGCTGGCCGGACCCGGCAACAATGGTGCCGACGGGCGCGTCGCTGCTCATCATCTGCGACGTCGGGGTGTGCGCGTTGAGATCGTCGATGCGCTCGCTGCGCCTTCTCGACTGTCGACCACCGATCTCGTGATCGATGCCGCATTCGGCAACGGGTTGCGTCGCCCCTATGAAGCGCCGACGGTCGAACGGGGCACTCCAGTTCTTGCTGTCGACATTCCCTCGGGCATCGACGGGCTCACCGGGGTGGCCCTCGGCCGGCCACTTCGGGCCGATCGAACGGTGACCTTCGCTGCGCTCAAGCCTGGCCTCGTGCTCGAGCCGGGCCGCAGCGTGGCTGGCACGGTCGAGGTGGTCGACATCGGGCTCGACCCCGGAGAGGTGCGCACACATGCGGTCACCGACGCCGACGTTGCCGAGATGCTCGCCGACCGGCCGGCCGACGACCACAAGTGGCGCAGCGGCGTCCGCATCGTCGGGGGATCGCCGGGAATGACGGGAGCGGCGGCGTTGGCCGCTCGATCTGCGCAGCGCGTGGGCGCCGGAATCGTCCAACTCGCCATGCCGGGCGCTCGGGGCGACGAGGGGCCGGTGGAATCCGTCGGTCATGCGATTCCTCTCCACGACTGGGCCGTGGCTGCGTTCTCGGAGATGGATGATCGAATACGGGCGCTGCTCGTCGGTCCCGGGCTCGGACTCGTCGATGCGGCGGCGCTCAAAGCTTCCTGCGCGGTGCAGTGTCCGCTCGTACTCGACGGGGATGCCCTTCAAGGCGAGCTCGTGGCGTTGCTCGCCCAACGCGCTGAGTCGACGGTGCTCACGCCTCACGATGGGGAGTGGCGACGCATGGCCGGCACCGACGACACCGACCGGCTCGCGGCGACGCAGGCGTTCGCTCAGGCGCAACAAGTGACGGTTGTCCGTAAGGGGCCGAGCACCGTCATCGCCGATCCCTCAGGTTCGGTGCGGGTTGTCACGTCAGGATCGGCGGCGTTGGCCACCGCCGGGACCGGAGATGTTCTGGCGGGAGCGGTGACCGCCCTGCTCGCCCGGGGCTACGAACCGTTCGACGCCGCCACGATCGCCGCACATATCCACGGGATGGCCGGGACCCGACTCGGCCCCGGGCTCGTCGCCGGTGAAGTCGCCGATCTGTTTCCCGTGGTGATGGCCGATCTCCAGGCGCAGCGCTGATCCGATGACGCTGACGGTCGACCTCGTCGAGCCGTTCTACGGCGGTTCGCATCAGGCATGGGCCGACGGTTGGGCATCCCACAGCGACCACGAGGTGCGATGCCACACGATGCCTGCGTCGGGATGGCGATGGAGGATGAGAGGCGCATCGTCGACTCTCGCCCCCATGCTCGTGGAGGCCCATGAGCACCACCCCGCCGACCTCTTGGTGGTGTCGGACATGATCGACCTCGGCGACCTGCTCGCTCGAACGCGCACCACCCACATCGAGACACCGGTGGCGCTGTATCTCCACGAGAATCAGCTGACCTATCCGCGCCAGCCGGGCGAGGATCTCGACGCGGGACTTGCCTGGATCACGTGGCGCAATCTGACCCTCGCCGACGAGATCTGGATCAACTCGGCCTTTCATCGCGACGAGCTGCTGGCGGCCCTGCCGCCGTTCCTCGAGGCCGTACCGGACCACAATCACCTCGACCTCCTCGAAGGTGTGGCCCAGCGAATCCGCGTGCTGCCCGTTGGCGTCGAGATTCCCGAGTCGTTGCCACGCACCGAGCCGCCCCTGATCCTGAGCAACCAACGCTGGCACCACGACAAGGACGTCGCATCGGTTGTCCGTGCGCTCCTTCGCCTGGCCGCGGACGGCGTGCCGTTTCGCGCCGCTGTGGTCGGCGATCATCGCGGCGGAAACGCGGACGAGATCGACCCGCTGCTCGACCGCCTCGGCGACCGGTTGGTTGCTCGCGGTCATCAAGATCGTGCCGCCTACGAGATGGTGGTCGGTCAGGCCGACATCGTGGTGTCGGCTGCCCGCAACGAGTTCTTCGGCATCGCCGTCGTAGAGGCACTCGGTGCCGGCGCCGTTCCCGTGTTGCCGAACGCGCTGGCCTACCCGGAGGTGGTCCCGGTGCAGTTCCACGCGTCGGCGCTCTACGAACGAGGCGAACTCCGCCCGGCGATCGAGCGTGCCATCAGCGATCTCTCGCTCCGTCGAGCTGCCGTCGCCGGGCTCGACAGAGCCATGGACAGGTTCCGCTGGGCAAACGTGGCTCCGGCCTACGACCGCGCGGCATCGGCTCTCGCCGCACCGGGCCACCCGGGCGAGCACTAGCGTGCAGCGCGTGAAGATTGCTGTCGACGGAGTGACCGTCGGTCATTGGACCGACCTCGAGGCCCGCACCGGATGCACTGTCATTCGTCTGCCGGCAGAGACAGTGGCTTCCGGCGATATCCGGGGTGGCGCGCCGGCCACCCGTGAGTTCGCCCTGCTCGAACCCTCCCGGCTCGTTGCCGCGGTCGACGCAATCGTGTTGAGCGGGGGTTCTGCCTTCGGGCTCGCGGCGGCCGACGGAGTGATGTCGGTCCTCGAAGCAGAGAGTCGAGGCTTCCCGACGGCGAATGGACCGGTGCCGATCGTCGTCGCCATGTCGCTCTACGACCTCGCGGTCGGCTCGGCCGAGGTTCGACCCGACTCAGCGGCCGGCGCCGCGGCCGCTGAAGCAGCCGACACCGATCCAGCGACCGGCCGAGTCGGCGCGGGGACCGGCGCGATGGTGGGGAAGTGGCGCGGACCGCAGCACGCTCGGCCAGGCGGAATCGGCATCGTCAACGTGACCCGCGGCGAGCTCTCCCTCACCGCCATCGTGGCCAACAACGCGGCCGGTGAAATCGACGAAGGCCAGATTGCGGCCACGGTGCTCGACGGGACCTTCGACGAGTGGCCCGACCGGGAGGCCTTTGCTTCCAACACTGCTTCTTCCAACACTGCTTCTTCAAACACTGCTTCTTCAAACACTGTGATCGGCGTGGTGGTGACCAACGCTCGGCTCGAAAAGACCGAGTGCCGCCTGATCGCCGAGGGAGCCCACGACGGACTCGCGCGCGCCGTGATCCCGCCGCACATGCGCAGTGATGGCGATGCCTTCGTGGCCGCCGCGACGGGGTTGGTCGAGGCTCATGTTGATGATGTGCGGCTGATGGCCGTCGTGGCGGTGGAGCAGGCCGTTCGGGAGTCCGTCGGTAGCATCTAGGGGTGAGTTCCGGCCCAGATGTTTCGTGCACGACCTCGGCTGCGGCCGACACTCAGGCCATGGCCGCGGCGATCGCACCGCTGATCACGGATGGCGATCTACTGGTGCTGGTCGGTGATCTCGGCGCAGGAAAGACCGCGTTCACACAGGGGATGTGTGTCGAGCTGGGTGTCGACGAACCGGTCACGAGCCCGACGTTCACGCTCGCCAACCGCTACACCGGGCGTCTGACGGTAAACCACCTCGACGTCTATCGAATCGAAGCGCTCGCCGAGGCCGAGGATCTGGCCATCGTCGAGCTGCTCGACGATGGCGTGACGCTCATCGAATGGGGTGATGTGATCCTGCCGGCCCTGCCCGCAGACCGCCTCGACATCCGCATCACATTCGGAGAAGGAGACGACGACCGCAAGCTCGAATTCACCACGGTCGGCGACCGATGGTCGGCTCGACGGGCCGAACTCCACGACGCCGTCGCGAAGTGGGCGACATGACCGAGCCGTTGACACTGGCGATCGAGTCGGCCACGTCGTGCGTGGGCTGCGCGATCGGCTCGCCGAGCGGCGTTCTGGCATCCACCTTCTCGTCGCGCTCTCGCCGGCACGCAGAGTCGCTCGCGCCACAGATCGAGTTTCTCGTCGGCCAGGCAGGTGTGGAACTCGGCGACCTCGACTACATCGCGGTCGACGTCGGGCCGGGGCTCTACACCGGGCTGCG